>JALWYR010000130.1 GCA_027003085.1 Flavobacteriales bacterium | reverse complement strand
ACACTTTTAGCCCGGGCGACACGGTTCCCTATGTGGATTGCGCTTATTACGGAAAGCATTCCGATAATTTTTATACCATTCCCCAAGGCGATACCTATATCAACGTGTTGGAACACGATACCGCTTCGGGATTTTTTCATGCGGTATTCGAAGCCCATTTGGCCGATTCGGCCGGTCATACGGTGCACATAACAGACGGTCGTATTTTTATCAATGTTCCCTATGATTATTAATAATTTGAACTCATGAAAAAAATTAGCCTTACCGGATTGTTTTTGTTTTTTTCTTTGACCGTAATGTCGCAAAGCGATTCTTTGCCAAAAACTTCGTTTGGCCAAATGCTGAAAAACCGGATTATTGTGTATGCCGGCACCAATTATACCGGTTACAATCCCGTGCCGTTTTACAATCAAAACCCCCGCAAGCAATTAGGTTGGGAAATAGGCATAAGATACAAATTGTTCAACAACGACAAATGGGATTTGGTGGTGGGGTTGAGCCGGTCGTATTACAGTTATCAATCCGAGCGGAGGCATGATGATATTCTTCATGTTGTCCACCATATGGCCTATCAAAACAGCATGCCCGTATATGCGCGAATAGGTTTGGACAAACAATCGTCCTTTCATTTAAATGCGGGCTTGCGCATGGTTTTTTGGTCGTATTATTACTATACCTACGATATATACCAAAATGGCCAACCGGTTTATCATCAGCGAGGCAGGGTGGTTCGAAGGAGTAACTCGCCCCGGTTTGTTTCCTATTTGTATTTACACACCGACTTGGAATACCGTTTCTACAAGAATGTGGGAGTATACCTTTCGGCCGATATGTCCAAACAGTCGCGCGTAGGTATAGGTTTGACCTGGATGCTTTGATTTTCCGCTCCGTAGGGGCAAATTCCTTATCTTTGCGGGAAGTAAATTCCTGCAAATGACGCCGCAACATCAAGACATCAAGCATATATTGCAAAGCGAACGGCTCAATGTGCCCGTGCGGGTTTACGGTTGGGTAAAAACGTTTCGCAACGACCGGTTTATTGTGATCAACGACGGTTCCACCATTCAAAACCTGCAATTGGTGATTGAGCCGGCGAACTATGACGAAGCTTTTTTGAAAAAAATATCTACCGGTGCAGCCATTTATGCCGAGGGCGAACTGGTGGAAAGCTTGGGCAAAGGCCAAGCGGTGGAAGTGCAGGTTAGCAAATTGGAAGTCCTGGGCGAAGCCGACCCCGAAACCTATCCCATTCAGCCCAAAAAACACAGCTTGGAGTTCCTGCGCGAAAAGGCCCACTTGCGTCCGCGCACCACTTTGTTTGGCGCCATTATGCGCACGCGTTCGTCCCTGGCCTATGCCGTGCACGATTATTTCCGGCGAAACGGATTTGTGTATGTCAATACGCCTATCATTACCGGCATCGATGCCGAAGGCGCCGGGCAAATGTTTCGCGTTACCACTTGGGAGCCCGAAAATATTCCCTTGGACGAAGCCGGAAAACCCGACTACCGCAAAGATTTTTTCGGCAAAAAAACCAACCTGACGGTTTCGGGGCAATTGGAAGCCGAAACCTATGCTATGGCCTTGGGCAAGGTTTACACTTTCGGGCCCACTTTCCGGGCCGAAAATTCCAACACCACGCGCCACTTGGCCGAGTTTTGGATGATTGAACCCGAGGTGGCTTTCCTTGATTTGGACGGCGATATGGACTTGGCCGAAGATTTTGTCAAATCCATCATCGGATTTGTGATGAAGTCCAATGCCGAGGATTTGGCTTGGTTGGAAAAACGTTTGCTGGACGAGGAAAAACGCCTGCCCAAAGACAAGCGCAGCGATATGCCGCTACGCGAAAAACTGCAATTTGTGCTGGACAACCGCTTTGTGCGCATTTCCTACACCGAGGCCATCGATATTTTGAAAAATTCCAAACCGGCCAAGAAAGGCAAATTCCAATTCCGGCCCCAGTGGGGTATGGATTTGCAAACCGAACACGAGCGTTATTTGGTGGAAAAACATTTCAAAAGTCCGGTTATCGTGTTCGATTATCCGGCCGACATCAAGGCCTTTTATATGCGCCTGAACGCCGACGGAAAAACCGTGCGTGCCATGGATGTGTTGTTTCCCGGCGTGGGTGAAATTATCGGCGGGTCGCAACGTGAGGAACGCCTGGATGTGTTGCTGGAAAAAATGCGCCGTATGGGCATAAGCGAGAAAGAACTGTGGTGGTATGTGGACCTGCGCCGCTACGGAACGGCTTTCCACAGCGGTTTCGGACTGGGATTTGAACGGATGGTGCAGTTTGTTACGGGCATGGGCAATATTCGCGACGTGATTCCCTATCCGCGTTATCCCAAAAGTGCGGAGTTTTAGCACATTTCCCGGGTTAAAAAATCGACGTGGTAAACGAATAAATTTGCGCCAGCGGGCGTAGCGGTATCCTTGTGCGGCAGCCGGCGAAATTTTTTGTGCCGGCGGCGGGGGCTCCCGGAGGAAGAGACCACGGCGCCGGCCCTACAAAAACCGCCGGCTGCAAGCAAGATAGGAGCGGAGCACGCGGTGGCCGCCTATGCGTTGCAGCAAGCATAAAATTTTATACTTGCTGCAACGCCGTGAGTGCCGGCAGGCGGGAGGGCGCTCCGCCGTCCCGAAGCGCCTGCCGATGCGCCGCAGGCGCCACGAACGCGAGCGGCCAGGCGCCCAAAAAAAATCAATAACGATAAAAGTCCGGCTTGTAGGGTCCGTCGGGATCCACGCCTATGTAGGCCGCTTGTTCGGGTGTTAGCCGTGTAAGCCGAACGCCCAAAGCATCCAAATGCAGGCGCGCCACTTCTTCGTCCAGTTTTTTGGGCAAGCGATAAACACCCACCGGCATCTCGTTCTGCCACAGTTCCAATTGTGCCAACACCTGATTGGTAAACGATGTGCTCATCACAAAGGACGGATGACCGGTGGCGTTGCCCAAGTTCACCAAACGGCCGTCCGAAAGCAGGATAATGCCGTGGCCGTCGGGGAAAACGTAGCGATCCACCTGCGGTTTAATGGGAATATGCCGGATGCCCGGGTAATTTTTGAGCCGGTCTACTTGGATTTCGTTGTCAAAATGCCCGATGTTGGACACAATGGCGTTGTTTTTCATCCGCAGCATATGTTCCAGCGTGATAACATCACGGTTGCCGGTGGCCGTAACAAAAATATCGGCTTTTTCGACCACGTCGTCCAAGGTGAGCACTTCGTAGCCCTCCATAGCGGCTTGCAGGGCACAAATGGGGTCGATTTCGGTTACCACCACTTTGGCCCCGTAGTTTTTCAGGGCTTGGGCCGAGCCCTTGCCCACTTCGCCGTAGCCACATACCACGGCCGTTTTGCCGGCAATCATCACGTCGGTGCCGCGTTTGATGCCGTCGATGAGCGATTCGCGGCAGCCATACAGGTTATCGAACTTGGATTTGGTTACCGAATCGTTTACGTTGATGGCCGGAAAGAGCAATTTCCCTTGCTCGTGGCGCTGATAGAGCCGGTGCACACCGGTGGTGGTTTCCTCGGAAACGCCGCGAATGCGTTGAACAAAGCGATGCCATTTTTGCGAGTCTTTTTGCAAGGTGTTGCGCAAGCGGGCCAGGAGTTCGCGTTCGTCTTCGCTTTCGGCCTCACGATTCAACACGTCCGGGTTTTCCTCGGCCTCATAGCCCAGGTGGATCATCAGTGTGGCGTCGCCGCCATCGTCCACAATCAGGTCGGGTCCGCCACCATCGGGCCAGGTAAGGGCTTGCTCGGTGGCCCACCAATATTCGGCCAGGGTTTCGCCTTTCCAGGCAAAAACGGGTATGCCGGCCTTGGCGATGGCCGCCGCCGCTTCGTCTTGTGTGGAATAAATATTGCAGCTGGCCCAACGCACATCGGCCCCCAGTTCCACAAGGGTTTCGATAAGCACCGCCGTTTGCACGGTCATATGCAACGAACCGGCGATGCGTGCGCCTTTGAGCGGTTTTTGCGGGCCGTATTTACGTCGCAGGGCCATCAGGCCGGGCATTTCGTGTTCGGCCAGTTGTATTTCTTTGCGGCCCCAATCGGCCAGTGATAAGTCCTTGACTTTGTAGTCGTTTCGAGTGAGTGTGTCCATAATAGTTCGTGATTTCGGGAAATAAAGATACGAAAAGCCTCCGATAGCGGAATCGGAGGACAAAAGATTTTTCCCGTTGTTCGCCCCATTGATATAACAAAAAAACCGCGAAATGAATTGTCATTTCACGGTTTTTGGGTGGTGGGCGATACTGGATTCGAACCAGTGACTTCCTGCTTGTAAGGCAGGCGCTCTGAACCAACTGAGCTAATCGCCCGGAAATATAGTAAAGCTCTTTTTTGGCTTTGCGGTTGCAAATATAGTAATTTTTCTTTTTTCCAAAGAGGTTTTGCAAAATTCATTTACCCCTTCGTTCCGAAAAATCGTAACTTTGCCGCCGAAACAGCCGTCTATGAACACCTTGCAACAACATATCGCCCGTGCTTTGGAACAGAAATTCGGCATCATTGACGCCGATACCGAACTTTCGCCCACCAAAAAAAACTTCCAAGGCGACCTTACCTGGAAAAGTTTTGCCGTGGCCAAACAAGCCGGCATAACGCCGCCCCAAATGGCCCAAAAAGTGGGAGAATATCTGCTTGAACACGCTCCCCAAGTGGCCGGTTTTAACGTAGCAGGCGGATTTTTGAACCTCATTCTGGCCGATAGCTATTTTACCGGTTTTGTCCGCCGGCATCACAAGGACGAAAACTTCGGACTCCTCCATCCCGACCCCCAGGCCCGCAAGCTGATGGTGGAATATTCGTCGCCCAACACCAACAAACCCTTGCACCTGGGACATATACGCAACAACCTGCTGGGCTATTCCATTGCCGAAATCTACAAAGCCACGGGTAAGCCGGTGATCAAAACCCAAATCATCAACGACCGCGGTATTCATATCTGCAAATCCATGCTCGCCTGGCAAAAATTCGGCCATGGCGAAACGCCGGAATCATCAGGAATGAAAGGCGACCACCTGGTGGGGAAATATTATGTGGAGTTTGACAAACACTACAAGGAGCAAGTAAAGGCCTTGATGGCCCAAGGCGTTCCCGAAGACGAAGCCAAAAACCGTGCGCCCCTGATGGTCGAAGCCCGCGATATGCTCCGCCGCTGGGAACAAAAAGACCCGGAAGTGATGCGGCTGTGGGAAATGATGAACCGCTGGGTTTTGGACGGGTTCAAAGAAACCTACGAAGCGCTGGGCGTGGATTTCGATGTGGAGTATTTCGAAAGCGACACCTACTTGCTGGGCAAAAAGATTGTGGAAGAAGGCTTGGAAAAAGGCATTTTCTACCGCAAACCCGACGGCTCGGTCTGGGTGGATTTGACCGATGAAGGTTTGGACGAAAAGCTGTTGCTTCGCGCCGACGGAACATCGGTGTATATCACCCAGGATTTGGGCACGGCCGTAAAGCGCTTTTCGGAATTTGACATCGATACGCTGATTTATGTGGTGGGCAACGAACAGGATTATCACTTCAAGGTATTGTTTGCCATCCTGAAAAAACTGGGCTACGACTGGGCCGACCGGCTTTATCATTTATCCTACGGTATGGTGGAATTGCCCGACGGAAAAATGAAGTCGCGCGAAGGCACCGTGGTGGACGCCGACGACCTGATGGCTCAAATGACCGAAACCGCCCGCCAAATTTCCGAAGAGCTGGGCAAAACCGAAGGACTTCCGCCCAACGAAAAGGAAGAACTTTACCGCATCATCGGTTTGGCGGCGCTCAAATATCACCTGCTCAAAGTGGACCCGCGCAAAACCATCTTGTTCGACCCCAAAAAATCCATCGACTTCAACGGCAACACCGGGCCTTTCCTTCAATATACCTATGTGCGTATCCGTTCCATCTTGCGCAAGGCGGGCATCGATGAACCCGGCTTCGGAGACCTCAAACCCAACGAAAAAGAACGCCTGCTGGTGCGTCAGTTGGAACGTTTCCCGCAGATTATTGCCGGCGCGGCCGCCGAACGGAATCCCGCCAACATAGCCAATTACCTGTATGAAACCGCACGCACATTCAATTCATTTTACCAAGCGCATTCCATTTTGCAAGCCGGAACCGAAGAGCAAAAACATTTCCGTTTGGCTTTGGCCGAGCTAACGGCCCATGTTATTCGCAACGGATTGAAACTGTTGGGCATCCAAGTGCCCGAACGTATGTAATTCCTTGCCTAAATCGCCATTTTATGTTATTTGGCATATTTCATTCATCCCATAGGTCGGAACTTTGTTCCGGAACAAAAGTTCGAAAATCATGAAAGACAAACGTCTGCGGCGTGAGGCCCTGGCCTACCACGCCAAACCCCGTCCCGGAAAAATCGAAGTGGTGCCCATCAAACGGCACGCCACCCAACGCGACCTTTCGCTGGCCTATTCGCCGGGCGTGGCCTATCCCTGCCTGGAAATCGAAAAAAATCCCGACGATATCTACAAATACACCTCCAAAGGCAATTTGGTGGCGGTTATTTCCAACGGAACCGCCGTGCTGGGCTTGGGCAACATCGGTGCCGCAGCTTCCAAGCCCGTGATGGAAGGGAAAGGTTTGCTTTTTAAAATCTTTGCCGACATCGATGTGTTCGACATCGAAATCAACACCGAAGACCCCGAGGAATTTATCCAAACCGTCAAACGTATTGCGCCCACCTTTGGCGGGATTAACCTGGAAGACATCAAAGCGCCGGAGGCCTTCGAAATCGAACGCCGGCTGGTGGAAGAATTGGACATTCCGCTCATGCACGACGACCAACACGGCACGGCCATCATTTCGGCCGCCGCCTTGATCAATGCCGCCGAATTGGCCGGCAAGAAGTTGGAAGACATGAAAATGGTGGTCAACGGAGCGGGCGCAGCAGCGGTTTCGTGTGCGCGGCTTTACCTGAAAGTGGGCATACGCCCCGAAAACCTGGTCATGCTCGACAGTAAGGGCGTGCTACGCAAAGACCGCAAGGATTTGACGCCCCAAAAGGCCGAATTTGCCACCGACCGGGATATTCACACCCTGGAAGAGGCCGTTCGCGATGCCGATGTGTTTGTAGGCCTTTCGGTGGGCGGTGTGCTCAAACCGGAATACTTGAAGCAAATGGCGTCCAATCCCATCGTTTTTGCCTTGGCCAATCCCGACCCCGAAATCGATTATCCCACGGCCGTCAAAACCCGCCCCGATGTGATTATGGCCACCGGCCGCTCCGACTATCCCAATCAGGTGAACAATGTTTTGGGATTCCCCTACATTTTCCGGGGTGCCTTGGATGTGCGGGCCAAAAAAATTAACGAAGAAATGAAATTGGCCGCCGTGTATGCGCTGGCCGAATTGGCCAAGGAACCCGTGCCCGAACAGGTAAACATTGCCTACAATACCAAAAACCTGAGTTTCGGTCGCGAATACATTATTCCCAAACCCTTCGACCCCCGCTTGATTTACCGCGTTCCGCCGGCGGTGGCCAAAGCGGCTATGGATTCGGGCGTAGCCCGCAAGCCCATCCGGGATTTTGAAAAATACAAGGATGAGTTGATGGAGCGTTTGGGTATCGAAACCAAACAAATCCGGTTGATGGTCAACCGTGCCAAGGCCGACCCCAAACGTGTGGTATTCCCCGAAGCCGATTACGAAGAGGTGCTCAAAGCCGCCTATATTGCCCACGAAGAAGGTATTGCCAAACCCATCTTGTTGGGCAACCGTGAGGCCATCGAAAAATTGCGTGCCGAATTGGATTATGTAGAAGAACTGCCCATCATCGATCCCGCATCGCCCGAATGGGCCGAAAAAGTGGAAAAATACGCCCGTGATTTTTGGGAAGCCAATCAACGCAAAGGAATGACCCTGCTCGAAGCACGCCGTTTGATGCAAACGCGTAACTATTTCGGCGCCATGATGATCAACGAAGGCGAAGCCGACGCCCTGGTAACGGGCTATTCACGCAGTTTTGCGTCGTCGTTCCGGCCGCTGATTCGTGTAATCGGGCCGCAAAAAGGCGTCAAAAAAGTGGCTTCCACCGTGCTGTTGATCACCAAAAAAGGACCGCTCTTTTTCTCCGACGCCGCAGTCATCGAAGATCCTTCGGTAGAGCAATTGGTAGATATCACCTCTTTGACTGCCCAAACCGTTAAGCTTTTCAACCTGGAACCGGTAATTGCCTTCCTTTCGTTTTCCAACTTCGGCACTAGCGAACATCCGCAAGCGGTCAAAATGAAACAAGCCGTCCGGTTGGTCAAAGAACGGATGCCCCACCTTTTTGTGGACGGCGAAGTCCAAGCCGATTTTGCGCTCAACCGCGAAAAACTGCGCAGGGAATTCCCCTTTTCGGATTTGGTGAACCGCAAAGTCAATACCCTGATTTTTCCCAACCTTTCGGCGGCTAATATTGCTTACAAACTAATCCATGAAATCCAAGGTGCTCAGTTGGTAGGCCCCATCCTAATGGGCATGCGCAAAGCGGTTCATGTGGTGCAATTGGGCGCTTCGGTAGACGAAATGGTTCATATGACCGCCGTGGCCGTCATCGATGCCCAAACCAAAGAAAAAGCCGAACGATGAAAAACTTCCTTCGTTTTTTCCTGGCCTGGTATTTTCCTATCCTGGGAACAGTCTATTTTATTTTTCTGGTTACCGGCTCGGAGCGCATCGCCGATCGCATTAATTTGCTCACCCCCGCCCTGGCCGTGCTGTTTTTGTATTTCTATCATATCTTTGTGGGCCGGAAACGAAAATAATTTGATATGCAATTATCCGACAAACAAATCGAAATGGTGGGCTATGTGGCCAGTGCGGTATTGGTGCTTTCCTTCGCCTTCGACGGCTTGACTTTTCGCTTGCTCAATTCGTTGGGCGCCATTAGCTTTATCATCTACGGCCTGCTCAAAAAGGCCTTCCCCGTAACCCTGACCAACGGGATTATCCTGCTGTTGAATTTGGTTTATATTTATCATTATTTGTAAAAGGGAATCATAAAAAAGCCGCATCGGTTCAAGATGCGGCGAAGGTTTTGTTTTCCATGCAAATCCCGTCAATGATTTGGTAACAACGCTTCCGTTTTCCGTTTCACCTGCGGCACAGGATTATTGAAATCCAAGCGGTAGGAATATATCAATTTTCCGTCCGTATCGTAATAGCTCACTTCCACGTGGCGGTCTTTGCCTTGCCCCTTGACGTCCACCCGGGCAAAATTACGTTGCATAATCACCGAACCGGGTATGCGAAGCATATTCACTTCCTTGGCCGCATGGGTGTTGGGCCCGCTGGTAAAAGGTGAGGACGTCAAATCAAAAATAGCCGGCTGACCGTTGCCGGGATTATACACGCTGATTTCGCTTTCGTGGCGGTCGCCGGTGAGGAAAATCACGTTGCGCACATCTTGGTCCAGGATAAAATCGATAATTTCCTGGCGTTCGGCGGCAAAACCGTGATTGCTGTATGTTTCAAAACGCCGGGCGGTGTTTAGGAATTGACCGCCCATAACGATAAACTTGAAACGGGCGCGACTTTTGGCCAACGCGTTTTTGAGCCATTCCAATTGTTCCTTGCCCAGCATGGTTTTGGGGCGCTTGGTTTTCAGGTCGTTGGCATCGCGGTAGTAGCGGTTGTCCAACAGAAAGAAATCGGCATCATTCCAGCTGAACGTGCTAATGGCGCCTTTCAGGTTGCCCACTCCCACTGACGGATTGGCCCAAAAAAGCCGGAACACATCGATGGCCGTGTTTTTGTTCCAAAAACTGCCGTCCGAATCGTTGGGCCCGAAATCGTGATCGTCCAAAATGGCATAATGGGCCACCGTGCCCAACAAGCGTTGCAATTCCGGCGTATGACGGTCGTGCGTGTAGCGATAAACGATGCGGTCGCGCGAATTCCACTCACCCTGACGCAAATAAATATTATCGCCGCCCCAAATCATAAAATCGGGCTTTTGGTCGGCAATGCTTTCGTAGATGCGGTAATGTCCGCCGTAGGGACTGCCCGGGCGGTCCCACATAGGATCGTTGGTATAAGCCCCCGAACCGAACACAAAACTAAAATCGGAAGGCGCTTTGTGCCAACGCCACAATTCCTGGGTTTTGAACGTAAGTTTGTAAGGAAATTTTTGGCGCTTCCCGTTGATGACCACGGCATAATCGTAGGCCGTTCCGGGTTTCAAATCCTTGATTTTTATTTTGCACACATAAGCATTCTCTTTGGTGGTCCGACAGGTTTCGGTGCTATGCGCACGCACCAAATCGGCGCCGTGCAGCCAATAGGTGAATTTTACATTGGCCGGACGCGTGGTTTGAATCCACAAATTTACTTCGGTCATATCCGTATGGCCGATCATCGGTCCGGCATTGATGAGCGATTGGGCACGAGTTTGCCACATCAAGCCCGTCAATAAAAACAATAAAAGAAATTTTTTCATCTCGCTTGTATTTTTTCCTTTCAAAGGTAAATATTTTCCGTCTTTACTTGGTCCGATATTTCTTCAAGATTTTTCCCAACGTTTGATGTCGGTTTCGGGCAATAAATCCATCCCGAATTCCAGGTGTTCGAACAGCATTTTCGCCAAGCGCGGCGCCAAAATCAATCCACGCGTGCCCAATCCGTTGAAAACCGCCAAGCCCGGATATTCGGGATGAACGCCCAACAGCGGACGCCTGTCCTTGACCGTAGGCCGGATGCCGGCGGTTTGTCCGGAAATCGTATAAGGGCCCGAATAGAGTTTTTCCAGTTTGCCGGTCAGGATTTTTCGGGCTTCGTCGGTGGGCGTGGTGGTTTTGTCCTCCCATTCGTAGGTGGCGCCGGTCAGGTATTCATCCGATGCCGGTACGGGGGCCAAAAAAACATTGGATTTGATAACGGGCCATCCGCTATACGGCAAACGGATGCGCAAGGTCTCACCCTTGGTGCCGGTCATAGGCAAATGGCCGAAAAACGGATTCCGTTTCATCCCGAATCCTTCGGCAAAAACAATCCGGCGGGCTTCTATTTCACCATAGCGGATTTTGTTGGCCCCGATTTGAAGTTTTCGATAATCGAATTTTTCGGGCATAAGCAATCCGCGTTTTTCCAACTGCCGGCACCGGGTTTGCAACAGGGCCCGCACATCCACCAAGCCCGTGTTTTTGGTGATGCCGAATCCGAAAGGCGCTTCAATGCCCGGAAAATTTTCAAAACGAATACCGTCCATATATTGCTCAAATCCCGGCCGGCCGGCCGCCGCTTGCCAGTCGTTTTGTTCCCCTGCCGAAGCAAGTTTACGGTAAATGGGCAAGGGATAAACAAACCTGCGGCCGGTTTCCATCTCATAGCGGCGATATTGCAGCATGCCGTAGGGCAAAAATTCCGCCGCTTTCCAGGCCATCGTAAAACGTTTCAATATCACCGGATTATACACACCCGCCGAAGCAGTCGAAGCATTGTCGCGGCACGGGTCAAACACCACAAAACGCTTGCGGTTTTCGTCCAACACGCGTGTAAAAGCCCATCCGCCCAAACCCAAGCCCACTACAATAAAATCATACATTCGCTTACAGGATATTGGCCGTTTGTTCCTTGATTTTTTCCAGGGCTTCTTTCATTTCCACCACGCATTTTTGGATGCCGGCATCGTTGGCTTTGGAACCGATGGTGTTGATTTCGCGCCCCATTTCCTGGGCGATAAAATTCAGTTTTTTTCCTTTTTCGGAATGGTCGCTTCGCATTGTTTGAACAAAATAATCCAAATGATGACGCAGCCGTTGTTTTTCTTCGTTGATGTCCAATTTGTCGGCAAAGAGCAGCAGTTCCAATTCCAGGCGTGCCGGGTCGGCTTGGTCTTTGATGTCGGCGGTGAGTTTGTGGAGCCGCTTACGGATTTTTTCCATCCTTTCCGGATCCAATTTTTCGATTTGCTCCAAGCATCCGCGTATCACTTCCAAATGTTTTTCCAAATCGGCAAAAATGGATGCTCCTTCTTTCATCCGGTAATCATCCAAAGCCGCAATGGCACGTTCAATGGCCGCTTCCACGCCGGCCCATAGCGATTCGATGTCTTCTTCGGGCGTTTGCCACACGTCGGGAAGTCGTAGCAAAGCCGGCAACAGGTGATTGATGTCGGCGCCGGGATAAAGGTTTTGCAATTTTTTCCGGTAGGTTTCCAACACGCCTTCGTTCAGTTGTAAGCGTGCCAGGTCAGGCGAAATTTCCTCATTAAGTGTCAATTGGATTTTCCCACGGCGAAGCCGGGTTTGCAAACGCTTGCGGATGTCCATTTCCTTGGACCGGAAACTTTGCGGAAGCCGCAAATTGATGTCGTTATACTTGGCATTAACACTACGGATTTCCACGCGGTAAATCCGGCCTTGTATTTCGGTTTCGGCTTGTCCGTAGCCGGTCATCGAGCGCATCATAGGCGATATTTGGTAATTTGGTCGGATCGGATAATGTGGATGCCGGCGGCTTCCATTTCGGCCAAGGCCTTTTGTTCATCGTCCGGCTGCAAGTTCACGGCGCGCACGGCATCGCGCACCACAAACACATCGAAGCCCAAGCGGGCGGCATCCAGAGCAGTGGCTTTGACACAATAGTCGGTGGCCAGGCCGCAAACAAAGAGTTGGCGTATGCCGCGCGAACGCAGGCAGAATTCCAAATCGGCATTGGTGGCTTCAAAGGCCGAATAACCGTCGTCGGAAGCCCCGGTGCCTTTCAGGAACACTTTTTCGATGCGTGAAATATGCAGCGCTTCCGGAAAACGGGCACCTTGGCTGCCGCGCACACAGTGCACGGGCCATTTTTCAAAATGTTTCGTGTCGGCCGGATGCCAGTCTTTGGATGCAAAAATCCATTCGAATTGTTTTTGCAGTTCGTTGATTGGCGCAATCACTTCGTCGCCTTGTGGCACGGCAAGGGCACCGCCGGGCAGGAAGTCGTTTTGCACATCCACGATAAAAAGGGCGGAATTTTTCATAGCACGCATCTTTGGATGCAAGTTACAAAAACTCACTTTGTCCGCTACTGACCTGATATTTTTTCGCGCCCGGATGCCGGCGATTTGGTTTTGCTTCAAGCCTCAAATGTTATAGATAGATGTAGCCCCGCCTATAACTTTTAATACCATGCTGCATGAATGAGTGCAGCCGGTCCCAAAATCCATAACACCATTTAAAACCCAAGCGTGGCCTCTTGTTGCCGGGGCGTTAACTACCAAGTGCTTATTTCAACCGCCGGCAGCCGGCTAACTATGGTCGAACCAAAATTTCGGCTTACCGGATTTTTTCCTTGGCAATCGAACGGGCAATGACGATTTGCTGAATTTCGGACGTGCCTTCGTAGATTTGCGTGATTTTGGCGTCGCGCATCATGCGTTCCACGTGGTATTCGCGCACATAACCGTAGCCACCGTGGATTTGTACCGCCTGGGTGGTTACCCACATGGCCGTTTCGGCCGCGTAGTATTTGGCCATGGCGCTGCTGAGGTTGTAATCGTTGCCTTGGTCTTTGTCCCAAGCCGCCTTCCAAATCAAATGCCGGGCCGCATCGATGCGGGTTTTCATGTCGGCCAACTTGAAGGCAATGGCTTGGTGGTGAATAATGGGCTTGCCGAAGGCCTCGCGCTCCTTGGCATATTGCAAGGCCCGTTCGTAGGCGCCCTGGGCAATACCCAAAGCCTGAGCGGCAATGCCGATTCGTCCACCGGCCAAGGTTTTCATGGCAAACTTAAAGCCGAAACCGTCTTCGCCGATGCGGTTTTCTTTGGGCACTTTGACATCCTGGAAAATCAACGAATGTGTGTCGGAACTGCGGATACCCATTTTGTCTTCCTTGGGCCCGAGCGAAAAACCTTCCCAACCCTTTTCCACAATAAAGGCATTGATGCCGTGATGGCCTTTTTCGGGATGGGTTTGGGCGATGACCAGGAAAATGTCGGCATGGCCGGCATTGGTAATCCAGTTTTTTACGCCGTTGAGCAGGTAATAATCCCCTTTGTCGATGGCAGTGGTGCGTTGGTGAGTGGCATCGCTACCGGCTTCGGGTTCGCTCAGGGCAAAGGCACCTAATTTTTGGCCCGAAGCCAGGGGAACCAAATATTTTTGTTTCTGTTCTTCGGTGCCAAAGTGATCCAATCCCCAAGTAACCAGCGAATTGTTTACGCTCATAATCACGGCGGCGGATGCATCCACCTTGGCAATTTCTTCCATGGCCAACACATAGGCCAGAGTGTCCATACCGCTTCCGCCGTATTGCTGCGAAACCATCATACCCATAAAACCCATTTCGCCCATCAATTTGACTTGACGGTCAGGGAAGCGGGCTTCTTTGTCGCGTTCGATAACATCGGGAAGCAGTTCGGCACGGGCAAAATCCCGTGCGGCTTCTTGTATCATTAAATGTTCTTCCGAAAGTGAAAAATCCATAAGGTTTTGTTTTGATGTGGCTAAAAATACATTTTTTCGGGCAAATCCCGGCCTATGATTATCATTTGAGTACGCATTTTTGCTTTTTGTTAGCATTATTTTTTTATTTCCCGCCAAAAGGGTGATAAAAATCATCCCGGAAAAAGTTGTCCCATTTTGTTTGTGCAACAGGATTTGGGACAAATGTTCGGATTTGTGGTTCTATTTTTGATATTGAAAAAACCTATCAACACACTTGCCAATGTCCTAAATTGTTTTTCTCATCATCTCCGCCCTTATCAAAAACCACTTGCCATGAAAAGGCCGCCTACAACCGGGCGGCCTTTTCCGCTTATATGTTTTCTGTTTGCCGGCATCAGGAACATCAATCAGCGTCCCTTCAAATCTCCTCAAAATACTCCAAAACGGAAAGTTTGAGGAATTTATAGCCGGTCTAATAACCTTCAACTGTTCATCCGGTTATTGTTCTGCCAATAACCAATCAATGGCATTGACAAGTTTTACTCCTTGGTAAGACCCTGTATCGTAGTCCATACTGATAATCATTCGTTGGTTGTAATCGGGGATATTAAAAAACGGCTTCATTTCCCTTTCAAAGGTTTTAACATCTTTAATGGTATAAGCAACCTGTATATATTGGGTGTATCCTTTGTTGTCCCTGACAACGAAGTCCACTTCATATTTTTCCACTTTACCCACCCATATTTGATAGTTTCTACGTAGGAGTTCCAAATAAATCACATTTTCCAACAAACGTCCGGCATCGGCTTGTAGTTCCTTGCCCAACAAAGCATAGCGAAACCCCAAATCAACCAAATAGTATTTTTCCAAGGTGGCCAAAAGTTGTTTCCCTTTGATATCGTACCTGCTTACCCTGTAAAACAGGAATGCCTCAACAAGGGTATCGATATATCGTGAAACGGTCTTATTATCAATTTTTTTTCCGTTGGCTGTCAATACACGGGCAATATTTCTTCCCGAAACAATGGAGCCAATACTGTCTATCAAAAATTTGATTACTTCAATATAAGATGTTTCGCGAAAAATCCGGTGCCGTTTTCGTATATCATTCTCATAAATATTTCGAAATACGGTTTGCAAATATTCATATACGAAATGCTCCCCTTTTGCGGCCAATTTCACGGCCTCGGGAAAGCCGCCTATACGCAAATATTCGGCAAAGGCACGGTCGGGATTATCCCTTTTACCGGTAAATTCCAAAAATTCGGCGAACGAAAACGGTAAAACGTTGATTTCATAGGCCCTTCCCGTGAGTAAAGTGGCCAATTCGCTCGATAGTAAATAAGCATTCGAACCCGTTACATATAAGTCAATGTTGGGTGTTACAAATAATCCTTCCAGTAATTTTTCAAATTCCGGTATATTTTGAACCTCGTCTATAAAAACATAATTTTTCTTATCCCTACGGGTTTGCATCAGGATGTAATCATAAATTTCCTTCCAATGTTTTTCGGCAAGCACCCGGAATTCGGGCAAATCCAAATTAACCGAAACAATCGAAACGTCCGGATTTTCAGCCCGTAAACGTTCCTGGAACTGCAACAGCAAAGTGGATTTTCCCACACGGCGCGCACCGGTAATGACCTTTATCAGATTCCGGTCTTTCAAAACAGTAAGTTTATCCAATAAGGTTTTTCGTATGATTTGAGTCATCCCCTGATGGCTTTTCTTCCCTCAAAACTAATCAATTTTCCTCAAAATACCCCAAAACGGAAAGTTTGAGGAATTTATTCTCCGGGGCATTCCAACAAATCCACCTTGGCAATACCTATTATTTCCCGTCCTTATCCCGGTTTTCCACGTAACCCAACAGCACATACACCGGCAAGTGGTCGCTAAATCCTTCCGGGTCGAACTCCGTGCCGTGAAAGCTGCGGTGAATGCCCCGTCCCTGCAACAATATCCGGTCGCGGAAAATCCCCGCCTTCAACAACAACCATTGTCCGCCTCTATCCGTAGAGTCGAGCGCAAGAAGCGAACGGTTGACAAAAATTTGGTCAAACAAATTCCAGCGCCCGTGAAAACGTGCACTTCCGGTGCGGCGTGGGTTCCATTGGTGCGTTAGCGGCGCATACCAACCCCGCGCATCCGTGCGTTTCCGGTGCGGGTGCAGGATGTTTTGAACGGCTTTCCCGTCGGGATTTTCATTAAAATCGCCCATTATCAAAATCTTTACCCGCCCGAATTTGTTGCGCAAGGCATCGGCGGTTCGTGCCAAGGCCCGGGCCGCCGCTTCGCGTTCGGGCTCGCTGCGCCGGCTTCCTTTGCGTTGCGACGGCCAATGATTGACCACCACAAAAAGCGTATCGCCCCGCACGCGTCCGCCTACCACCAAAATGTCCCGCAAACGGCGGCGCCGGCGCCCCGTATCGTAATACACCTTTACGGGCTTGCGGTAAAAAACCTTAAAAGGCGGCCGGTAGAGTAAGGCCACATCGATACCCCGGAAATCCGGCGATTCGTAATGAATAAACCGGTATTGGTAAGGACGTAACAAACTGTCGCCGGTCAAATCGCGCAACACCCGGTCGTTTTCCACTTCGGCCAGGCCGATAAGCACCGGCGCTTCGCGCCGGCGGGCAAAACGCTCAATCACCCGGGCCAGATTCCGTATTTTTTGCTTGTATTTGACGCCGTCCCACAAAAAAGCCCCGGCCGGCAAAAAATCGTTATCGTTGTGACGGGGGTCGTCGATGGTGTCGAACAGGTTTTCCACATTGTAGAACATCACGCCAAGTGTATCGCTCACGTTTTCGGGCACCGGAATTTCCCGTCCGGTAAAACTCGGTTCGTCCTTTGTGCTGTTCCGGCACGCAAGGAAGGCCATCCACACCGTAAATACGACGAGCCACCCCGGGGCCGGTATGATTTTCGGTTTATGCTTCATATATCCGTTTTCCATCCACAATAATTTCTTTGGGCAAGGGCCGCAGGTTGTAGTGCGAAGCCATCACATAGCCGTAGGCGCCGGCATTGTGCAAGGCCAAAATATCACCTTTCCGCACTTCGGGCAACTTGCGAGCGCGGGCAAAAGTGTCTTCTTCGCACAGGTTGCCCACCACGTCATAAACCTGTTCCTTACCGCCCGGATTGGATAGGTTTTCAATGGCGTGATAGGCATCGTAATACATCGGCCTGAGCATATGATTAAAACCCGTATTTACTCCCGCAAAAGTTTTGAAAGGCGTCCGTTTGACGGTGGTAACCTGCATCAGGAAAACACCACTCCGGGCCACCAGGAATTTTCCGGGTTCCAATTTGATACGCAAATGCGGCAAAGCTTTCATCCGCCGGGCGATATGGCCGGCGTAGGCCGCCAAGTCTATTTCTTTATCACCTTTGCGATAGGGCACTTTGAGTCCGCTTCCGAAATCCAAATAGGTCAAATCGGGAAATTCCTCCGCAATTTCGGTCAGGAAATCCACCCCACGCGCCAAATCCTCCCACGAATGCACGTCCGACCCGATATGCACGTGCAAACCCGTAACGCGCAAGGGCCGTTTGTGTAGCAATTTCATCAGTTCCTTGCTTTGCGTCCAAGGTATGCCGAATTTGCTTCCGGCGTGGGCGGTGGCTATTTTCAGGTTCCCTTCGATGCGCACATCCGGATTGAGTCGCAAACCGATAGGCCGGCCGGGATAATGCTCCGCCACCCAGGGCAAATATTCCAAAGCACCGATATGCACCCGCACCCCCAGTTCAAAGGCCCTGCGCAATTCCGCTTCGGTCGGACAACTGGGCGTATAAAGCACCTTGCCGGGCGGAAATCCCGCTTCCAAAACGTGTTCCACCTCTTGCACCGACACACAATCCGCGCCGCTGCCCATTTCCAGCAAAGTGCGCAATATTTCGGGATGCGCATTGGCCTTTACGGCATAATGTATGTCGGCCGGCAATCCTTTCAAAGCATCCTTCAAGTGCAAATACCGCATCCGTACATCTTCCAGGTCATACACATAGGCGGGTGTTCCGTAGTGCCGCGCAATGTCCAAAAGCAATTCCCTGCGGTTCATCGTCGGTGTTTTGGCACGAAATTACATTATTTTGCCGGCTTGTCCTATGCCATTTCTATTTTTTGGTCGCCCGGCTGCCGGCGTTCTGGGCGCCGCCGGCGGGCGGATGCCCGCTACGGTTTGCCGGAGGCAACCCGTCAGCGCCTTCGGCGCTGTGGCGGCGCCTCGGCTTACACTTCGGCCGGCGGAACGCCCTCGTGCAAGCCGGCCATCACGCCGCAGCCGCCGGGCTGTCCGCTCAAATGCGGCTTGGGCCGCGGCGGTTTGCTAAGGGCCGGCTGCGGTGTCTCCTCGGTTCCTCGGAGCCTGCTCGCCGGCAGCAAACCATGCCGCGCCGGCATCGCTTCAAGCATAAAGTATTGGAAAAGTTGTAG
>JALWYR010000129.1 GCA_027003085.1 Flavobacteriales bacterium | reverse complement strand
AATCCCGATTTGGTAACTTTCACTTCGTCGGCCAAACCAAAAAGTTCCAGGATATCTTTGTCGCGTTCAAAACCAATAGTGCGTAACAGCGTGGTTACTGGTAATTTTTTCTTACGGTCGATATAGGCATACATCACATTGTTGATGTCGGTGGCAAATTCCATCCACGAACCTTTGAACGGAATAATACGGGCCGAGTAGAGTTTGGTTCCGTTGGTGTGGTAGGATTGTCCGAAAAACACACCGGGCGAACGGTGCAATTGGGAAACGATCACCCGTTCGGCACCATTGATGATGAACGTGCCGCGGGGGGTCATATAGGGAATATTGCCCAAGTAAACATCTTGGACTTTGGTTTCAAAATCTTCGTGTTCGGTGTCGGTGCATTCCAGTTTGAGCCGGGCTTTGAGCGGCACACTGTATGTCAAACCGCGTTCGATGCATTCCTGGACGGAATAACGCGGCGGATCCACCGAATAATCCAGAAAGTCCAGTACATATTGATTGCGCGTATCGGTTACGGGAAAATTATCGCGGAAAACCTTGTACAGACCTTCTTTTTTGCGCTCGTGCAATTTGGTTTCCAATTGGAAAAAATCCTTGAAGGATTTAATTTGAATGTCCAGAAAATCGGGGTAATCGGGAATGTGTTGAAGATTGGAAAAAGTTACACGGCCGCTTTTGTCCTTCCGTTGAAGGATATCGGGGGTTTCGTTTTTTCGGTTTGCCATATCAAAGACAAAATTTGGGGTTGAAAATCGGGTAAATAAAAGAGCGTCGGGGTGTATTCTTCATAGAATACAAAAGTTTAGGTCAAAAAAATTTGACCTAAACTTTTAGGGAAAATGGTGTGTTTACTTGATTTCGACTTCGGCGCCGGCTTCTTCCAAAGATTTTTTGAGGCCTTCGGCTTCGTCTTTGGAAACGCCTTCTTTAACGGGTGCCGGAGCACTGTCCACCAAAGCTTTGGCTTCTTTGAGGCCCAGACCGGTGAGTTCTTTCACCAATTTAACTACGGCCAATTTCGAAGCTCCGGGAGCTTTAAGAATGACGTCGAATTCGGTTTTTTCTTCTTCCGCTTCACCACCTGCGGCACCTGCCGGTCCGGCAACGGCCACTGCGGCGGCTGCGGGTTCAATGCCGTATTCTTCTTTCAAGATGTCGGCCAATTCGTTAACTTCTTTAACCGTCAAGTTAACCAATTGTTCTGCGAGTGCTTTTAAATCTGCCATTTTTCTATCGTTTTTGTTGTTAAGTTAGTTGATTACTAAAATTAATTTTCGCGTTCGGAAAGGGTTTTGACAATTCCGGCGATTTTTTGTCCGCCCGATTGCAAAGCGGAAAGTACGTTTTTAACAGGGGATTGCAACAAGGTTACAATTTCGCCCAGCAATTCTTCCTTGGACTTGATGGTTGCCAGGAAGTCCAGTTGGTCATCACCCAGATAAACGCCTTCGTCGATCCAAGCGCCTTTGAGGACGGGTTTTTCGGATTTTTTGCGGAATTCCTTGATGATACGAGCCGGTTTGTTTCCCACATGGGCTAACATCAAAGCGGTGCTGCCATGTAAAATATCGGACAGGTTTTCGAAATCCTTATCGGAATTTTCCATGGCTTTACCCAGCAAAGTGTTTTTTACCACTTGCAATTTGATTTCGCCTTTATTGCAGGCCTTACGCAAAGCGTAAGTTGTGGGAGCATCCAAACCCAAAATATCCACAAAATATATCACGTTGTATTCCGAAAGACGCTGTTCCAGGTCAGCGATCATCTGTGCTTTTTCTTCACGTGTTCTCATGTGCTGTTGTTTTTAGTTAAACGGCTTTCGTGTCCACATGCACACCGGGTCCCATGGTCGATGAAAGCGCAATGCTCTTTACATAGGTTCCCTTGGTGGATGCGGGTTTCATTTTGATCAAGGTATGAATCAATTCCTCGGCATTTTCTTTGATTTGCTCGGGTGAGAAACTCACCTTACCGACGGAAGCATGCACAATACCTTTTTTGTCCACACGAAAGTCGATTTTACCTGCCTTCACTTCTTTGACGGCTTTGCCCACGTCCATGGTAACGGTACCCGTTTTGGGGTTGGGCATCAGACCGCGGGGACCCAAAATACGTCCCAGGGGGCCCAACTTACGCATAACGCTTGGCATGGTAATGATTACGTCCACATCGGTCCAACCTTTTTTGATTTTCTCGATGTAGTCGTCCAAACCCACATAGTCGGCACCGGCCGCTTTGGCCTCGTCTTCCTTGTCGGGCGTTACCAAAGCCAACACGCGGACATCCTTACCGGTTCCGTGAGGAAGGGTTACCACGCCGCGAATCATTTGATCCGCCTTACGGGGGTCCACACCCAAACGGACGGCAATGTCGACCGATGCGTCAAAGTTTTCAAAAGACAGTTCTTTGACCAGTTTGGCGGCTTCATCCAAGGTATATAACTTATTTTTATCGTATTTGGACAAAGCGGCCTTCATCTTTTTGCTCAATTTCGCCATAACCTAGTGCGTTTAATTGTTAAAAGGGTTTTCGCCCTCGATGGTGATACCCATCGAGCGGGCGGTTCCGGCTACCATTTTCATGGCTTTTTCCACCGTAAATGCATTCATGTCCTGCATTTTGTCTTCTGCAATTTTACGTACCTGTTCCCAGGTTACGCTTCCTACCTTTTTCCGGTTCGGTTCGCCGGACCCTTTCTTGATTTTGGCCGCCTCCATCAATTGCACTGCTGCCGGCGGCGTTTTGACGACAAAATCAAAGGATTTGTCTTTGTAAACATTAATGGTTACAGGCAGCACTTGCCCTTGCTTTTCCTGCGTACGGGCATTGAACTGCTTACAGAATTCCATAATGTTTACGCCTGCGGCACCAAGTGCGGGTCCAACCGGCGGCGAAGGATTCGCCTGACCTCCCCGGATTTGTAGTTTGATTACCTTGAATAACTCTTTTGCCATTTTCTTGTTTTTAGTTTAAAACACTTGGAAGCATTTATATTAATGTGCGTAACATTCAAACTTTTTCCACCTGATAAAAATTCACCTCCAACGGAATCATCTTGCTGCCGAACATTTTCACCATAACTTTCAGTTTTCGGTTGTCTTCATTAATTTCCTGCACCGTTCCGAAAAAGTCCTTAAACATTCCGTCGATGATTTTCACTTCGTCGCCTACTGCAAAAGGATTGAGGATTTTACCCTCTTGCATGGCCAAATCGTCCACCTTACCCAGCAAACGATTCACCTCGGCATCGGTCAAAGGCATAGGGTCTCCACCTTTCACCGCCGAAAGAAAACCCATTACACCGGGAATTTGTCTTAAAACATGGGGTAATTCCCCTTCCAAATTGGCTTCAATATATATATAACCCGGGAAAAGTGTTTTATCCTTCGTAATACGCTTGCCCTTTTGCATGCGAATGACCTTTTCGGTAGGGATAAGAATTTCGCCCACATAATCTTCCAAACCGTACTTGGAGGTTTCATTTTCAATGAGCGTTTTGATCTTATTTTCCTTGCCGCTAATCACCCGCAGCACATACCATTTTTTATCTCCCGAGGTCATGACTAGCGAATGATTTTATAGTAGTAGGTCAATGTTTTGCGGAACACCCAATCCACGACGAAAATAAAAAGTGAAAACAAGAAACTAAACATGGCCACCACCACCGTCAGCCGTTGAACTTCTTGCCAACTGGGCCACACTACGTGACGGGTAAGCTCCTTGTAAGCATCTTTTATATAATCTATCAAGGATTGGAATATGTTTTTCTTTTTTTCCATAATTGCTTACTTAGCTTGCACGGGCAGAGAGACTCGAACTCCCGACACCCGGTTTTGGAGACCGGTGCTCTACCAACTGAGCTATGCCCGTGTGTAAACAGAATTTGAAGCCCCCGAAACCGGGGCTTCAAATTCTTTGATAATTTACCGTTTTGTCAAAAAACCTTATTCGAGAATCTCGGTAATCTGACCGGCACCAACCGTACGGCCACCTTCACGGATAGCAAAACGCAATCCTTTGTTCAAGGCAACCGGTTGGATCAATTCAACCTCAATGGTCAAGTTGTCACCGGGCAATACCATTTCCACACCTTCGGGCAGGTGAATTTCACCCGTAACGTCGGTGGTTCGCAAGTAGAATTGCGGACGGTAGTTGTTGTGGAAAGGCGTATGACGACCACCTTCTTCTTTTTTCAGGATATAAACCTCGGCTTTGAACTTCTTGTGCGGCTTGATGGTTCCGGGTGCGGCAATTACCATACCACGCCGGATTTGTTTTTTGTCGATACCACGCAAGAGCAAACCTACGTTATCACCCGCTTGTCCTTCGTCCAAAATCTTACGGAACATCTCCACACCGGTAACAACCGAAGTGAGTTTTTCGTCTCCGAAACCGATGATTTCCACCGGATCACCGGTATGGATAATACCCGTTTCGATACGTCCCGTAGCCACCGTACCACGACCGGTAATGGAGAACACGTCTTCGATGGGCATCAAGAAAGGCTTGTCCACATCACGTTGCGGTTCGTCAATCCAGTTATCCACGGCATCCATGAGTTCTTCAACGGTTTTAACCCATTTGGGTTCGCCGTTCAAAGCACCCAAAGCCGAACCTTGGATAACGGGCGTATTGTCGCCGTCGTATTCGTAGAACGAAAGCAAATCGCGGATTTCCATTTCCACCAATTCCAACAATTCTTCGTCGTCAACCATATCCACTTTGTTCATGAACACAACAATCTTAGGCACACCTACCTGACGGGCCAACAGAATATGTTCACGGGTTTGAGGCATAGGGCCGTCCGTAGCGGCTACTACCAAGATAGCACCGTCCATCTGAGCGGCACCCGTTACCATGTTCTTTACGTAGTCGGCGTGACCGGGACAGTCCACGTGAGCATAATGACGCTTGTCGGTTTCGTATTCCACGTGCGCCGTGTTAATGGTAATACCGCGCTCTTTTTCTTCGGGCGCGTTGTCAATGGATTCAAAGTCTTTTTCCTGAGCCAGACCTTTTTGAGCCAAAACTTTGGTGATGGCAGCCGTCAACGTCGTTTTACCGTGGTCCACGTGACCGATGGTACCGATATTGACGTGCGGTTTGGTCCTTTCGAATTTTTCTTTTGCCATAATAGTGAGTTTTAATAGATATTTAATTGTGTTTGCCAACTCGCTTTTGAGCCAATGACGGGATTTGAACCCGTGACCTTTTCCTTACCAAGGAAACGCTCTACCCCTGAGCTACATCGGCTTTTGTTTAGAGCGGGAGACGGGACTCGAACCCGCGACATTCAGCTTGGAAGGCTGACGCTCTACCAACTGAGCTACTCCCGCGTTCCTTATCGACCTCCTTCGGCCGTCGCCTTCCTGTGTGGTGGGGGGAGGATTCGAACCTCCGAAGCGTAACGCAACAGATTTACAGTCTGCCCCCTTTGGCCACTCGGGAACCCCACCCTGTTATTTACTTTTCCGGTATGTCAATGAGCCGATGGAGGGATTCGAACCCACGACCTGCTGATTACAAATCAGCTGCTCTGACCAACTGAGCTACATCGGCAGCTCGCTCTCCTTTCTTTCGGCACGCAAATTTATAAACTTTTTTTTATCCCACCAAACCTTTTTTTAAACCCCTTTTTACAGCCCGTTCTCCTACCTGTTTTTCCTTATTTTTAGGGCGCCCCGGCGCCTGCGTTCGCATATGCAGCCGTTCATCGCCTCCGGCTCGCCCGGCTGCGTGCTCACGCGACGCCGGCCGGGCTGTCCGCTTAAATTCGC
>JALWYR010000128.1 GCA_027003085.1 Flavobacteriales bacterium | reverse complement strand
TATGCCGGTGGAATTGCGCCGTGAACCGGACAATCCCTACGACAGGTATGCCATCGGCATTTGGTGGAAAAATTACAAGTTGGGCTACATTCCGGCAGTGGAAAATGTGGCATTGGCCGGATTGATGGATGCCGGCATCGTTTTGGATGCCCGCATTTCGAAACTCACAGGGGAACCATATCGCGAAGTGAAAATTTCGGTGGCTATTAAACCGGGCAGCAAGTTGGAAGCCAATCGCCTCCATGCAACACAACGCAATGATTTGTATCGCGGTCGCCGCATGCGTATTACCCAAGTGGAAGCATGGCCTGAAATTGAATCGGTCCGCACAAAAAACGCTACCTAATAAAAAAACCGCCCTTTCGGGCGGTTTGGGGTGGGTAATCGGGCTCGAACCGACGACCTTCGGAACCACAATCCGACGCTCTAACCAGCTGAGCTATACCCACCGTTTAGTGCGGTGCAAATATACAAATATTTTGACTATGAACGCAAGCTGGCACCAAGTTTTTGTTCCAGTTTTTTGAGGATTTTGGAGGCCATCTTATCCACTTCCTTGTCGTTCAGCGTTTTTTCGCCAGAACGGAATAGCAGGGAAACGGCATAGGATTTTTTGCCGGCCGGAATTTTGTTGCCTTCATAAACGTCGAATAGCCGGATACTACGCAAACGCTTGTCGGCGGCCGAAAGGATGGTTTGATAAACTTGGGCATAGCTTACCGGTTTGTCCAACAAAAGGGCCAAATCGCGACGAACAGCCGGGTATTTGGGCAAGGGACGGAATTTTTCGTCCTGCTTATTTCTAACGGCTTCCCAGAGCGCATCGGTGTTCCATTCGCCGTAAAAAACATCTTGCTTAATCCCGAAGGATTGCAAGAGTTTGGCGGTGGGCTTGCCGACATAGCCCAATGTTTTTTTGCCAAGGGTAAAAGCCACGGCATCGGTAAAATCGGGATGTTCGAAAGGTGTTTCGGTGTATTCCAATCCCAAACGGCGGGCGATGGTTTCCATCATGCCTTTGAGGTGATAAAAATCCGAAGCCGGGTAACCCGTCATCCAATGTTCGGGCAGGAAATGTCCGCTCATGGCCAGGGCCAGACGGGACTGTTCTTCGTATTTACCTTTGCCCTTTTTGATATAATTTTTTCCCCATTCGTAAATGGCCAAATCCGAGTTCTGACGGTCGATATTGAATTTGACGGTTTGCAACACCGAAAGCATAATGTTTTGCCGCATCACTTCGTAGCCCGCACTCACCGGATTGAGCAATTCCACATCGTGCCGGGGCTCGTAACTTGCCGAACGTTCGGCCACGCGCCGGGCATACATGGAAGGCGACATGGTCTCAGTAAAACCGTTGTGGGTGAGCAGGTTCGATATTTCTTCCTGTAATTTCCATAAGGGTTTTTCGCCTTCGAAACCCACGGTAAAACGGATTTTTTCGGGGATATGAATTTTGTTGTATCCGTAAATCCGTAGAATTTCTTCGATCACATCGGCCGGGCGGGTAACATCCACACGGTAGAGCGGTGCTTCCACGTGCAGGTTTTCCTTGTTGTCCAAAATAATTTTGAAATCCAATTGGGAAAGAATTTCCTTGATTTTGTCCCG
>JALWYR010000127.1 GCA_027003085.1 Flavobacteriales bacterium | reverse complement strand
AACAGGTTAAGCGGAATATTAATAGGTTTCCAATTACTTTCAGGTTTCAACTATCGGACAATGAAAAAGCTGAACTGGTCGCAAATTGCGACCGGTTCAAAACCTTAAAGCATTCCCGCGTAAATCCCTATGCTTTTACCGAACAAGGAATTGCTATGTTGTCGGCGGTTTTACGAAGCCAAACGGCGGTTGAAATCAGCATTAAAATAATGGAAGCATTTGTGGAGATGAGGAGATTTATTCTGAACAATGCCGCTATTTTTCAACGACTTGAAAAAGTGGAAAAATCATTAAAACAACCCTTCAATACATTTGGCCGGGGGAAAAGGAAATATTTATCAGTTCATTTTTCATTGGCACTCGGAACGTTATTCATTTTTGTCCTATTGCTTGGCCTGGGCGGTTGCCGCAAATCCTTCGAAGCCCAAGCATCGCACGGCGATTTCCGCGTCAGTGCCGACACGGTGTTTTTGGATTCGGTGTTTACGGGGATTTCCAGTCCTACCTACCATTTTAAAATTTACAATGAGGCGGGGCATAGCATTTATTTGGACGAAATTGCTTTGGACAACGGCGATGCGTCGTTTTACCGTTTGAATGTGGACGGCGTGGCGGGAAAAAAATTCCGAAACGTATTGATACCGCCGGGCGACAGTATTTATGTTTTTGTGGAACTGACCGCCGACATCAATGCGCTGAGCGATCCGGTGTATGAGGAGCGCCTGCACATTCGCGATGCGGCCGGCCAAAAGGATGTGTTGCTCACTTCGTTTGTCAAGGACGCCTACTTCCTGTATCCAAGGCGGTTTTCGGCTCATCGCGTGGATTCGATACGCATCGGTGAGGATGCTTCGGGCAATCCGGTGCGCGTGGCGGGCTTTTTGATAGGCCAAGACACCACGCTCACCGCCGACAAACCTGTGGTCATATACGGCCATATCGGCGTTCCGCAAGGCAAAACTTTGACTGTGGCGGCGGGAGCGCATCTTTATTTCCATTTTAATTCTGGCATTGTGGTTTACGAAGGCGGGAGCTTGCATATCGACGGCACGCTGTCGGAACCGGTGATTTTGGAAGACGACCGTATGCAGCCGGATTTCGATAATGCGCCCGGTATGTGGAATTTTATTTGGCTTCAAGGAGGCAGTGTGGACAACCGCATCCGGCACGCCATTATCAAAAATGCCGTGGCGGGCGTGATAGCCCATCCGGTTAATGACAACGGCGACAAGGTTTTGGACATCACCGGTACGCAAATCTATAATTGTTCGGCCTACGGACTCTTTGCGGCGGCATCCTACGTTACCGGGTCCAATCTGGTGGTCAACAATTGCGGCTCGTCGGCCCTGCATATTGTTTTGGGCGGGCAGTATGATTTCCGGCATTGCACTTTGGTCAATTACGGGAATGGTATTCGCAACCTGCGCGACGCGGCCGTGTATGTGAGCAACGCCTACACCACCTACGACCAAAACGGCAATCCCGTAACCTATACCTACGATTTGAGCCGATGCGACATTTTGAATAGTATTATTTACGGGAATGCCAGCGTGGAATTTTTTGCCGAGGCCGACAATTCGGCCCAAATGCACTTCCGGGTGCGCAACAGCTTGATTCGGTTCGAAGACCCGCAACACCGCATCGACAGCCCTTGGATGGATTTTAGTGATACAACTTTATATAATAATAATGTAATAAATGGCACAACGGATTTTGAAGCGCCCGACGAAAATAATTTGCACATCGGGCCTTCGAGTGCGGCTGTTTTGCTGGCCGACCCGGCTGTTTCGGCCACGGTGCCATTGGATTTGGATGGCAACGACCGCACCGGCTTCCCGGATAGCGGCGCCTATCAGCACCGGACTCCGAGTAATTAATTTTTTTGAAACTTTTGTTACAATGCTATTTAAGTGTTAATCAAGAATTATTGCCACAATTTTTTTCTTTTTGTCAATTCATGTGGATTTGTTTTTTAGAACTATTCTAAATTATTGAAAAACTGAACATCATCATAAACATTTCATATATTTGTGCCGTTTTACACGGATTTATGAACGAAAAATATAAAACCGACTTATGAGAGAAGCATTATTCACCAGACGCATCGGTTTGAAGATGCAGTTGTTGGTTATCACTTTTTTGTTCACCTTTTCCTCCTATGCCTTTATCGTTAATAACCTGTCTACGGATGTTTCCGTGGGGGTGATGACGATTGCCGCACAAGGGAAAGGAGGTGGCAAAAGCGTTAAAAAAGCCGCTGCCGCCAAGGTGCAAAAAAGCGACGATAGCCGGCCCTATGACAGAATCGATCCCGAATTCCGTAACATCGGGCCGGGATTCGGAGGCAAAAATGCCGTTCCTTTTTGGATTGCCCTTGTGGTCTTTTTGCTGGCCATGGGCGGTGTGGTCAAAGGAAAATCCAAGCCCGTAAAAGGGATTTCGGGCGTTGTGGCCCTGGCAGCTTTGGGTGTGGTGGCCTATGTTACTTATTGGGAAGCCCGTTCGCTGGGCCGCCAACAGGGCTATGCGCCGGTGCAACCGATTTGGTTTTCGCACAAGGTGCACGTTACGCAGAATAAAATCGACTGCGAATACTGCCACGTTGATGTGCGTTCAAGCCGTAACGCAGGTATTCCCAGCTTGAATGTGTGTCTGAACTGTCATTCGGTGGTAAACAAAGGCAAACGTTCGGGCACCAAGGAAATATCCAAAATCTACGATTATTTGGGATACAATCCCAAAACCAAGCAATTCGACAAACCGGGCAAACCGATTGAATGGATTAAGGTGCATAACCTGCCCGACCATGTTTATTTCAACCATGCCCAGCACGTGCAAGCGGGCAAGGTGGACTGCCAGGAATGCCACGGTCCTGTGGAAAAAATGAACCGTGTGGTGGAATACAAGGAACTGAGTATGAAATTCTGCTTGGATTGCCACCGTTCGCGTAATATTATTACCGATAATCAATATTATGCTTTGTATAAATTTCACCTGAAACCCGGCGAAAAGCCCAAGGTGAAAGATATCGGCGGTCAGGATTGTTCGGCTTGTCATTATTAATCTATAATTAGGAAAACAATAGGACAATGAAAAAATATTGGAGAAGCTTGGAAGAATTGGACCTGATTCGCGAGGGGAAAGCCCTGGAAGGAACAGAGGAATTTCCCACCGACGGATTGTCCAAAGAAGAAATTAAGCAACGATACATTGCCAACCGTAGGGATTTCCTGAAATTGCTCGGGTTTTCCACGGCCTATGCCGCTGCGGCCACCAGCTGCCAACAGCCCGTGCGTAAGGCCATTCCCTACTTGGTGCGTCCCGAAAACGTTACGCCCGGCGTAGCGGATTATTATGCCACCGTGATGCACGACGGATATGAATTTGCGCCCTTGCTGGCCAAGGTGCGCGACGGCCGTCCCATCAAGATGGAACCAAACGACGATTACCCGTTCAGCGGAACCACGGCTCGTCATCAGGCCAGCGTTTTGGATTTGTATGACACGGCACGCCTTCAACATCCGCTCAAAAACGGCAAGAAAACCGATTGGAAAACCATCGACAAGGAAATTACGGCCAAATTGGATGAGCTGAAAAACGCCGGTCAAAAGGTTTATTTCATCACTTCATCCTTGGCTTCGCCTTCGTTCGAAAAACTCTTGGGTCAATTCACGGAAAAATATCCCAACGTGGAACCCGTGTTTGTTGACCCGGTTTCTTATTCGGCCATTGCCAAAGCCCATAAAAATCTTTTCGGCACCCAAGTAATTCCTTCTTATCGCTTCGACCGTGCCGATGTGATTGTAGGTTTCAATGCCGACTTTTTGGGCACTTGGCTTTCGCCGGTGGAATTCTCGGCCCAATACGCCAAAACCCGCGATTTGACCGGCGGACGCAAAAAAATGTCCAAGCACTATCAGTTCGAAAGCTTGATGAGCTTGACCGGTTCCAATGCCGACGAGCGTATTATCATTAAACCGGCGCAGGAAAAGAAACTCTTGCTCAAACTCTATAATACATTGGCCCAAGCCACGGGTAAACCCGTCATTGACGGTGCACCCGAGTGCAAAATCAAAATCGACAAAGTGGCCAAGGATTTGCTAGCGGCCAAGGGAAAATCCCTGGTGGTTTCGGGCACCAACGACGAAGCCGTGCAAACCCTGGTGGCCGCCATCAACTTATTGCTGGATAATTACGGTAAGGGCAAAACCGTTTGCAAGGAACGCAGCTTTAATTTGCGTCGAGGCGATGATACCAAAGCCCTGATGGCCCTGGAAGAAATCAAGGCCGGCAAAGTGGGCGGCGTGATTTTCCATAATATCAATCCCGTTTATGAATTCGGGCTCAATAAAGATTACGCCAAGAGCTTTAAAGCCCTGAAACTTTCCGCAGCCTTCGCGGAACGCAACGATGAAACCGCATCAAACGTTACCTACGTTTTGGCCAACAATCATTATCTGGAAAGTTGGGGCGACGCCCAGCCGTATAGCAATACGTTTATGCTCCAACAACCGGCCATTAACAAACTTTGGGATACGCGCCAACCGCAAGAAAGTTTGATGAAATGGGTCGGCGTTGGCGGTGATTATCATACGTATATTCAAAATTATTGGAAAGAAAATCTTTATGGTCTGGTAACGGGCTACAAGGATTTCGATGATTTTTGGACCACCAGCTTGCAAAAAGGATTTGTTCAAATTGATTTGAGCGCCCCGAAACGGGTTGAAGAACCCGAAAACAATCAGGCCGGCGCCGAAGCTACGGTGGCTACCATACCGGATACCCAAGATGTGGATCCGTTTGCATCCTTGCAAGCCATGGCCGGCAAGCTACGTTTGTTCCAAAAACCGCAAGGCACGGAATTGGTGGTTTACGAAAAAGTGGGTATGGGCGCCGGCAAATATGCCAACAACCCTTGGTTGCAAGAATTGCCCGACCCGTTGACTAAGGTGGTTTGGGACAACTATGTAAGCATATCGCCCAAAATGGCCGAAGCCAAGGGCTGGAAACAAGAAGACGTGGTCAAAGTGGAAGGCAACGGTTACGCCGTAGAACTGCCGGTGGTCATCCAACCCGGCCAAGACGACAGCACCATCGGCATTGCCATGGGCTACGGCCGGCAAGGAGCCGGACCCATTGGCGACGGCATCGGCAAATCGGCCATGCCTTTTGTTCGCCCGTCCGATGGAATTCGTTCCTATACGCGCATTCCGGTCAAGGTGTCCAAAACCGGAAAAACCTATCCCATAGCGTCCACCCAAATCCATCACGTAATGGAAGGGCGCGACATTGTGCGCGAAACCACACTGAAAGATTGGATGAAAGACTCCAAATCGGGGAACGAAAAACATGAATACTACAAAAAGAAACTCAAAAACATTACGCTCTATAAATACGGTTACAATCCCGATGATTATCCCGGACACCACTGGGGTATGGCCATCGACCTGAACAAATGTACCGGTTGTGCCGCTTGTGTGATTGCTTGTCAGGTGGAAAACAACATTGCCATTGTGGGCAAGGAACAAGTACGCCGCAAGCGCATTATGCACTGGCTGCGCATCGACCGTTATTATTCGCAGGAAGAAAACAAGCTGTATTCGCCCGTGAAAGACAATCCCGAAGTTGTCCACCAACCGGTGATGTGTCAGCATTGCGACAATGCGCCCTGCGAAAACGTTTGTCCGGTGGCTGCTACGCCTCACACCAAAGAAGGGCTCAACAGTATGGCCTACAACCGTTGTATCGGTACGCGCTACTGTATGAACAACTGTCCGTACAAGGTGCGCCGTTTCAATTGGTTCAACTTTGTCGAAGGCGGGGATTATCCCTATTTGT
>JALWYR010000126.1 GCA_027003085.1 Flavobacteriales bacterium | reverse complement strand
GCTTGGGTGTTGCGGTAGCCGCCTTCGTAGGGAATGTTATTGTTTTCGGTCAGGGTTACCAGTTCGCCGGTTTCGGGATTTAGTCCCACCACGCCCAAACGGTGGGTGGCCATCCACAGGTTGCCCGAACGGTCGAATTGCATATCGGCGGCGCCTTCGTTGTAGGCCGTGTTCATAATGGCCGAAAAGGAGAAAGAATTCCAAGCGTTATTCGATAAGTCGAAACGATGGACTTCGTCCATCACCAGCCCTTCGAACATCCACAGGTTGCCGTCCTTGTCCCAAACCAAGGGGCTAACGCGGTAATCGGTAAGCGGTTGGCCGTTGATTACAATGGGTTGCAAGGTGGAATTGGACGGGTCATAAACGCGGTATAAACTGCCTTGGCGAAATTCCAACAAACCCTGGTGAAACGAACCCACAAACACTTGGGTGGTATCGTTACGGTTGATTTTGACATCGGTCAAGCTCACTTTTCCGATAGCGGAATAAGGGATATTGTGCCAATGCCCGTCCGCAAAACGGCTAATGCCGTAATGATCCAGCGGATAGGGATTGTAGAGTTGGTCATAGTCGCCGTAAACCACCCAAAGATTGCCGTTGTAGGCATCGGCGGCAAAGGGATGATTGTAGAGCGGCCCTTCGGGGAGGATTTGTTCGCTTGTGTTGTCGGTAAAATTCCAATGCAGGATGCCTTGGCTGCGGGTGCCCACGTAGAGATGACCGTCCCGGGCGGCAAGGGCTTGCACGTGAAAACTTTTTCCTTGGAAGCGATTGATTGTTTGCACCAAGTGGATCGAAGCGTCGTAAACCAGGATACGGTCGGTTAGCCCTACAAAAAGATTTTGGCTATTGGCCGTCATATCCACGGCCGCAGCAGGCAGATTTTGCCAATAGACGGCGGTTCCGCCAGCAATTTCATACAATCCTGTTCCTTTGACAGCCATCAGCCGGCCACCGAAGACTGCCAGTCGGTTCCATGTGCCGCCGTCGATTTGTTGCCAGCGGGAAAGGTCGCCCTTGTAGGGTTCGTTTACGTCCACCGACAGGATGCCGTTGCCTTCGGTGGCGGCATAGATACGCCCTTGGAAAACCGCCACATCGTTGACGCCCATATCGGTGCCGCCGGGGCCTAGCCGGTAGGTATCGCCAAAACCGGCCGGATTCATCCGGTATTCGGTGAGTCCGTAAGGCATAGCCAGGTAGAGCATATCAGCTTCGGAAGCGATGGCACGGACTTGTTTTTGCTCATCGGGGATGTGGGCCAGATAAAGTCCTTGTTCTTTTTTTACTTTGCCGTCGCCCGGATGGATGAGTTCGATACGGCCGCCCGCGTGAACCACAAAAAGTTGGCCCGTGGGGTTGTGGTAGTAAATTTGTTGCAAATCCTGACCCGAAAGACCTTGGACGGTGGAAAATTTGCGGTATTTTCCATCGGCGGGGTCGAAAATAAAAACGGCATTATCGGCTCCACCCATAACGCGCTCTCCGTCCAGGGCTATGGCTTGAATATTGCGGTAGGAGAAAAGGTCGATCCAGCGTGAGGAGTCTTGGGCACGGATGCCGGACCAAGTGAATATCAAAATTATCCAAGCCCAAATGTGCTTCATAGGCCGCATTTACCGAACAAAGGTAATAATTTAAACGTCAAGGCCCGATGAATAGTGCGTGGGGGTAATATCTTTCCTTATTGAGTTGCGGAATAACAAAAAGGTTTTATGTGCGGAGCAACTGCGAAACCTTGGAAAAAGGCGTTTGATTTTGTCCCAATTTTTTTCTATTTTTGGGACAAAATTTGAATGTGAGCATTGCTAAAAACATAGAAAACATCATTCTCAAACAAAAAAAAGGGCGAATATTTTTTGTGTCCGATTTTGATGATTTTGAAAATTACGATGCCGTCCGTAAGGCATTACAACGCCTTGTTGACAAAGGTATGCTGGTAAGATTAGGAACGGGCATTTATTATTATCCTAAAAAGGATAAGATGATGGGAACCCTGTTCCCATCCATTGACAAAATTGCCAAAGCCATTGCAAAGCGCGATAAAGCGCGTATTATACCCGCCGGCGATTACGCCTTGTATTTGCTCGGGTTGTCGGAACAAATACCCATGAATGTGGTATTTTTGACCGATGGCGCACCGCGAGAAGTCGTAATAGGCAACCGAAAAATCATTTTCAAAAAAACCAGTCCGAAAAACTTAGCCATAAAAAATAAACTTGCCAACTATATCATTCAATCTTTGAAAAGTATAGGCAGGGAACATGTTAATGAGCAACATCTGTATGTCATAAAACAACATCTCGATAAATCCAAAGAACTGCATACGATAAAAAAAGAAATGAATCATGCTCCTGTTTGGATTAGGAAAACAATAAATCCCTTGATTAAAAAAAAACAAAATGAATTGGCTTAGTTTGTCCGAAAATAAACAAGTAGAACTCTTTGAACAATTGAGTTATAAGACCGGACTTTTGCCGCAAGCTATTGAAAAAGATGCTTGGGTTACGCTTATACTAAGAATGTTATTCACTTCTAGCATTGCAAAAAAACTGACTTTCAAAGGCGGCACATCGCTAAGTAAAATTTATGGACTGATCAATAGGTTTTCCGAAGATATTGATGTCAGCATAGACCGGGAATATTTGGGTTTTGGTGGCGATTTAACCAAAGGACAAATAAGGAAATTGCGAAAAAAGTCGCACAATTTCACGCTTAATGTTATGACAGAAATCATTCGCAAGCAATTGGAAGAATACCGGATCAATCAATCATTGTTTGAAATAATTGTTGAAAATACCAAAATTTCGGATCAAGACCCTGAAACAATCAAGATAAATTACAAGTCGGTGTTTGGCGAAATCGAATACTTGCGACAAAGGGTTTTAATCGAAATCGGTGCCCGTTCATCTTCGGAACCTTATGAAATTAAACCTGTCCAATCATTAATCGACATACATTTTCCTCGCTTACCCATAAGCGAAAAACCCTTTATGGCAAAAGTCATCCGGCCCGAAAAAACATTATTGGAAAAGATGATTTTATTACATGAAGAATTTTCCAAACCGTTTGAAAAAATCAGATATTTCAGAATGTCGCGGCATTATTATGACATAGCGCAAATTTTGCAATCGAAATATGGCAAAAAAGCACTTCAAAACAAGGCCCTGTTTGATGAAATAATTCGTCACCGGGCAAAATACACACCTGTAAAAACAGTGAACTACTCGGAATTGACGATGGAAACACTAAAAATCTTTCCGGAAGAAAAAATTTTGGCCCTTTACAAAAAGGATTACCGGAAGATGCAAGAAAGTATGATTTACGGAAAAAAACAGGATTTTGATGAAATAATAGAAATAATAAAACGGGAAACCGGCAGGATTAATGATTAATCTTGTTTCAGGAATCATTTGGCAAAAATTGCTTTAAAACCGCGCCAGGGATGGGAGCGGTTATGCGGCGAAGCGAAAGGCCGGTGGGGCTGTCCAAAAAGGCCCAAATCAATATTATGGTCAAATTTCAATATTTTGCAATACATTTATAATCAATGAATTGCCTTACTCCAAACTTTTAAAAAAAGGATAAATTCAACAAAATTTTTACTTTTTGGACAGCCTCTTTTTGTTCCGGCGGCGGGGGCTCGCAGCGCAAGAGACCCCGTCGCCGGATTTACAAAAACCGGCCTTTCGCGAGCCGCATTTGAGCGGACAGCCCGGCGGCCGCCACGTGAACGTGCTGCCGGACAAGCCGGAGGCGAAGGCCGGCGGCTTACGTGAACGTGTGCGGCCGGGCGCCAAAAAAACAAAAAACACATCCAAACCCGAAAATTTTTAACATCTTTGGGCCAAATCCCTCATCCTATGGCATCACTTTCCGACATTGAAATTGCGCGGTCGGTGCAGCCGCTGCCCATTACCGAAATCGGCCGGCAGCTGGGCATTGCCGATGAAGACCTGGAACCCTATGGCCGCTATAAGGCCAAAATTCCGTTGGGTTACGGCGACCCCGCCAAGGAACAACAAAGCCACCTGATTCTGGTAACCGCCATGACACCCACACCTGCGGGCGAAGGAAAAACCACCGTCAGCGTGGGGCTGAACGACGGGCTGAACCGGCTGGGACACAAGGCCGTGGTGGTGCTGCGTGAGCCGTCGCTGGGCCCGGTTTTCGGCATCAAGGGCGGTGCAGCCGGCGGTGGCTATGCGCAGGTAATCCCCATGGAAGACATCAACCTGCATTTTACGGGCGATTTTGCGGCGGTGGAAAAGGCCAACAACTTGCTTTCGGCATTGATCGACAATCACATTCACCACGGTAACGCATTGGGATTGGATCCACGCAACATCCTTTGGAAGCGAGTTATCGACATGAACGACCGCTCGCTGCGCCGCATCGTGATAGGGCTGGGTGGTAAAACCAACGGTATGCCACGCGAAGAAGGTTTTCACATCACCGCCGCATCCGAAGTTATGGCCATCTTGTGCCTGGCCCGCGACCTGGCCGACTTGAAAAATCGTTTGGGTAATATTCTGGTGGGCTTCGACTTTGACGGCCGGCCGGTTTTTGCACGCGACCTGAAAGCCCAAGATGCCATGGCCATCCTGCTCAAAGATGCCATTAAGCCCAACCTGGTGCAAACGCTGGAACACAACCCGGCCATCATTCATGGCGGACCGTTTGCCAACATTGCCCAGGGCACCAATTCGATCATCGCCACAAAAACCGGTTTGCGACTGGCCGATTATGTGGTTACCGAATCGGGCTTCGGCGCCGATTTGGGGGCCGAAAAATTCTTTGACATCAAAAGCGTTTACGGCGGGTTGAAGCCCGAAGCGGTGGTCATCGTGGCCACGGTGCGCGCGCTCAAATACCACGGCGAAGGCGAAGACCGCGAAGCCCTGCTACGCGGTATGGCCAACCTGGACAAGCACATCGAAAACGTGCGTAAATTCGGACTGGAACCCGTGGTGGCGCTAAACCGTTTTGCGTCCGACAGCGAGGAGGAACTGAAAGCCGTATTGGACGCCCTGGCCGCCCGCGGCGTGGATGCCGCCGTGGCCGAGGGCTGGGCCCGCGGCGGCGAAGGAATGACGGATTTGGCCCGCTTGGTGGTGGATAAAATACGCGAAAACGGACACAACTTCCGTCCGCTCTACGATTACGACTTGCCTTTGAAAGAAAAAATCGAACGGATTGCACGAGAAATCTATGGGGCCGGGCAGGTGGTTTATACGCGCCGGGCCCAAACCGATTTGGCCCGGTTCGAAAAATTGGGCTTCGGCGAGCTGCCGGTGGTGATGGCCAAAACCCAAAAATCCCTGTCGGACAATCCTTCGCTGCGCGGGCGTCCCCGGGGTTTTACGGTCAATGTGCGTGAAGTGGAAATCAATACGGGTGCCGGATTCGTGATTCCCATTTTGGGAAAAATGATGCGTATGCCCGGTTTGCCTTCGGTGCCTGCGTCCGAAAAAATGCACATCGATGCCCGGGGTCATATCGACGGATTATCGTAGTTTTGTAAAAATACGTCCGGCCCATGAGTAAAGCATCGTTGCCCAAAGGAATGCGTGATTTTATGCCCGGCAGGTTGGCCCGGCGTAATTATATCATTGACACCATAAAAAAACACTTCGAGCGCTACGGATTTGCACCCATCGAAACGCCGGCTATGGAAAAACTTTCCACGCTCACCGGCAAATACGGCAACGAAGGCGACCGGCTCATTTTCAAGGTGCTCAATTCGGGCGATTATTTGCGCAAAGCACCGCAAGACGTTTTGGACGAAAAAGACAGTCGTAAACTCACGCCCTATATTGCCGAAAAAGCCCTGCG
>JALWYR010000125.1:18645-19082 GCA_027003085.1 Flavobacteriales bacterium | reverse complement strand
CGGCCGGGCTGTCCGCTCAAATGCGGCTTGGGTGCGCCGGTTTTTGCATGGCCGGCGCTGTGGTCTCTTCCTCCGGGAGCCCCCAGCGCCGGCGCAAAAACGGCGTCGCTTCAAGTATGAAATATGGGAAAAGTTGCCGTTATTTTTGTCGAGAACAAAGCCGGCCATCCGAAGGCATAGCCGTAGCTATGGCAAGGATGGTCAATGCCGTTATCGGCAAAAAGAACAAAACTTGGTTGGTTATTTTATGCTTGAAGCGACGCCACCGTCCGCCCCTTCGCCGCATAACCGCTCCCATCCCTGGCGCGTTTGTCGCGCGATAAATCGCGCTTGAATATCGAACACCGAGTAATCGATTTAAGATTTCCGATTCGCGTTCTCCTACTGCAAATATTGAAGGCGAAAACCGTAACGCGGAATAACAAAGGGAAGCAATA
>JALWYR010000125.1:0-18635 GCA_027003085.1 Flavobacteriales bacterium | reverse complement strand
TTTTAAAGGTTTGGAGTAAGGCAATTCATTGATTATAAAGGTATTGCAAAATATTGAAATTTGACCATAATATTGATTTGGGCCTTTTTGGACAGCCTCGACATATGGGGAGCGGGTTCACGATTTTGCGGGAATAACAAAAAGAATGCCCGCGGAGACCGCCGCCGGGCAAGGCGAAAGTCCGAGCGAGGCGGCAGGGCTCCGCGGGCCGCGAGGAGACACCAAAAGTGGCTCCGCAGCACGCGCAGGGAAACAAGGCGTGGCCTATGGGGCAGGCCCGTGGAAGCCGTAGGTTCCCGAGCAACGTCCGGGGAGACCGGCTGCCGGATGTGAATTCCGGTTTAGGCGGCAGACGGGCTCCACGGCGAGCGGAGGCAGACCGCAGGGCTGCCGGAGCAGCGGAACAAGACAAGGCGCGGCCTTTGGCGTTGGACCAAGGAAGCCGATGGCTTGTGGAGCCGCGGAGGGAGACAAACGCAACGCCGAAGACGGAGCGTGCAGGCTCCCGGAGCCACGAAGGCAAAACAAGCGCTGCGGGTTGGCCCGGGCAGGGAAATCGCGCAGGTTTGCCTGAGTGCCAAAATGCAAGATTTAATTCCGTAAATTTGTGGGAATAAAGTGAAAAATATGTCGCAACGACCGCTGATTCTGGTAACCAACGACGACGGGATTTCGGCGCCGGGTATCCGTAATTTGATTGCCGCCATGAACCGTATAGGACAGGTGGTGGTGGTGGCGCCCGAAGGAGCCATGTCGGGCCAAGGGCACGCGATAACCATCAACAATACGCTGTTTCTGGACCGCGTGAGTATCGACGATGGGCCGCAAGAGGAATACAAAACCAACGGCACGCCCGTAGATTGTGTTAAGCTGGCGTTGGACCAAATACTGCCGCGAAAGCCCGATTTGCTGGTTTCGGGCATCAATCACGGATCGAACTCGTCCATCAATATTATTTATAGTGGAACCATGTCAGCGGCGGTGGAAGGCGGATTGGAAGGCGTGCCTTCGATCGGCTTTTCGCTGACCACCTACAAATGGGGTGCCGATTTTACGGCCGCGCGCCATTATGCCGAATTGATTGCGCGTAAAGTTTTGGCCCACAATGGCAATTTGCCTTCGCCCTTTATCCTGAATGTGAACATTCCGTATCTGCCATTGGACGAAATCAAAGGCATACGCATCGGACGGCAGGCGCATGCGCGTTGGGAGGAGGAATACGACAAGCGCGTTAATCCGCACGGGCGTGAGTATTTTTGGCTTACGGGCAAGTTTGTCAATCTGGACGAAGGCGTCGATACCGATGAATATTACTTGTCGCAGGGCTATGTGTCGGTGGTGCCCGTTACGGTGGATTTGACCGATTACCAACTGATGAAACGGCTCAAAAAGTGGGATTTTGAGGAGTAGGCGTGGCATATCATTATCTGCCTTGGCGGGTGTTTGGCTGTTGATGGCCGCGGGATTGGCGGTTTATAGCTATGCCGTGATGGGCATGTCGCCTTTGGACGGCTGGCGTTATTGGGCGGGTGAAGGAAATTTCCGCTACACGGTGCTGGTGGTGGGCGGTTTGGGGCTGTTGGCCTACAAAGGATTGGAAAAACACGGTGGTTACCGTGCGCAAATGGCAGCCATCGGCGCCATGTTGATATGGTTTTTGACCTTGATGGCTCTAAAATTTACGGGATGAAATACATGCTCATAGCCGGCGAAGCCTCGGGCGACTTGCATGCCGCCCGGCTTATTCGTGCCTTGCGTGCGCGTGACGCTGCGGCGGAATTCCGTTTCCTGGGTGGCGACGAAATGGCCAGGGCGGCGGGGCGTGAGCCGGAAATTCATTATGCCGATATGGCCTTTATGGGACTTTGGGACGTATTGACACACCTGCGGGCCATCAAGCGTAATTTGAAACGTGCCGAAAACCTGCTGGAAACGTTCCGTCCCGATGCTTTGATTTTGGTGGATTATCCGGGCTTTAACCTGCGCTTGGCGCGCTATGCCAAGGAGCGCGGCTTCCGGGTGTTTTACTACATCACGCCCAAAGTTTGGGCTTGGAAGGAAGGGCGCATTGAACTCCTGCGAAAATATACCGACCGCCGTTTTGTGATTTTACCTTTCGAGCCGGCCTATTTTGCCAAACACGGTTTGGAGGTAACCTATGTGGGCAATCCCGTGAAGGAAGCCGTGGATGAGCACCGACCGCCGGATGCGGCGGAATTTCGCCGGAAGAACGCTTTGGACGAACGCCCGTTGGTGGCTTTGTTGCCGGGAAGCCGGCGGCAGGAAATACGTCATATGTTGCCCATGATGATGCGTTTGGCGGATATGATGCCCGGGGTGCAATTCGCCATAGCGGGCGCGCCTTCGTTGGACGAAAGCGTTTACCGCCGCTACGGATGGAACGAACGGATTCCGCTCCTGCACGGACAAACCTATGATTTGTTGTCCGTGTCACATGCAGCGGTGGTAACCTCCGGCACGGCCACCTTGGAAACCGCTTTGCTTGGCGTTCCGCAGGTTGTGGGCTACCGCACGGTGGAATGGCAATACCGCTTGGGAAAACTTTTTGTGGATATTGAATATTTTTCGTTGGTCAACCTGATATTGAACCGTCCGGCGGTGCCTGAATTGCTACAAGGCGAATTTAATGAGGTGCGCGTAAAAAATTATTTGGAAAAACTGTTGCACGACACACCTGAGCGCCGTCAAATGCTGTCGGATTACGCCGATTTACGGAAGGAGATAGGGGATAAACGGGCGTCGGAGGAGGTGGCGATATTTATTTTAAATGATAAGTAAAGGATTTTTTATACTATAATTTGTTCTTTTCCAAGGTATTGACACATCGATTATCAGATAAAATTTGATATTTTTCTGACTTTTATCAAATTTGTAAATATTTTATTCTATTACCAAAAAACTAATCATTATTTTGATTTTTGTTCAAAAATATTTTTATTTTTGTTTTATATGGAATACAAACCGAATCCTGCATAGTCAATAACTTCTAAAAAGCAACTAAGCCATGAGAGCCATATTTTTAGTTACCGTTTTTGTTTGGACTCTTGGCATTACACGGGCCCAAGTGAGCATCAACACCGACGGGAGCCAACCACATGCTTCCGCCATGTTGGACATTCAAAGCACTTCCAAGGGATTATTGATTCCCAGGATGACAAAGGATCAACGCGATGGCATTGCTTTGCCGGCCGAAGGTTTGATGATTTACCAAACCGACAACACACCGGGTTTTTATTATTATGACGGCACAGCATGGTTGATGGTTCAAAACGCTGCTACGGCCGTAAAAAAAATCGATGACTTGGAAGACGGTAAATCCGACAACGACGGCACCGACAACGGTTCGTCGGTTTTCCTGGGGCATGAGGCCGGCCTTTCCGATGATGCTACCGACAACAGGAATGTGGGGGTGGGGTATCAGGCGTTATTGTTTGACGGAACCGGGCTTTCCGATAAGCGTTATTGTACAGGTATTGGATATCAGGCTTTGCGGGAATACCGGGCCGATTATAATACCGGCATTGGATACAAAGCGTTATATTTGGTTGGGGACAGTTGTAATACGGCTGTGGGAGCCGAGGCCGGATACCGGACCAGTGGAGTCCACAATGTGGCAGTAGGATACAGGGCTTTATATCAAAACAATGGCGATAATATCACGGCCGTTGGTTCACAGGCTTTGTATAGCAATGATGGTGGGACAGGAAATACCGCATTGGGATATGCATCACTATACAGCAATGAATACGGACATTATAATACCGCATCCGGTGCCCAAGCCCTTTACAGTAATATAAACGGCTATCGTAATACCGCCATGGGATACCAAGCTCTTTATAACAATTATAACAATGACAATTCCGCTTTCGGTTATCAAGCGCTATACAACAATACCGGAGGCAGAGAAAATACGGCAATAGGTTCCGAAGCACTTTACAGCGGTACGAACATCAGTAATAACACCGCGGTAGGTTACCGGGCACTTTACCATAACCAAACAAACAGCAATGTGGCATTTGGGCACAGCGCATTGTTTAGTAACACAACCGGAGTGGCCAATGTGGCTGTGGGTAACGGAACGCTTTATTCCAATCAAACGGGCTATGATAACACGGCCATAGGTACAGGAGCGCTGAACGCTAACACAACGGGCAGTTTTAATACGGCTTGTGGAAGGGCATCGCTCCAATCCAATACCGAAGGCGAATGGAATGTGGCGGTGGGAAAAGAAGCTTTATTTAACAATACTACCGGCGGCCAAAACACGTCCATAGGTTCCAAATCCTTATGGGCAAATACTACCGGAGAAAAAAATACGGCTCTGGGATATGGTGCTTTAATTGGAAATAGTACTGGTAATGAAAATACAGCCGTAGGATATGGGGCTATACAGCATGGTGGTAATAGTCAATGCACAGCCGTTGGATACGAAGCCGGCTTCCGCGCAGGCGAGGGCACGGTGGCTGTGGGATATCAAACAGTTCATGAACATTCTGTGGGGTATAGCGTGGCTATCGGCTATCAAAGCATGTATAATGGCGGGGGTGGTTCCAGTGTGGCCATAGGTCATCAGGCCTATTATGCCTATGGCGGCACCAACAATACGGCCATTGGGTATCAAGCGCTGTACAGCAACAATGAAGGAGGGTACAATGTTGCCATTGGTTCCCAAACGCTTTATTCCAACACCACCGGCGACAGGAATATTGCAATTGGGAAAGAAGCACTTTTTAATAATACGTCCGGCCAATTGAATATAGCCATTGGCAGCGAATCATTATACGCAAATACAACTGGACACCTAAATATTGCTTTGGGTTATTATGCACTTCATAAAAACACAACGGGCATGTATAATATTGGTTTGGGTTATTATGTACTTCGTGAAAATTCAACTGGTCATGACAATATTGCCTTGGGGAACAGTGCGCTTATGAATAATACAACAGGAGCTAATAATATAGCGGGAGGATTTAACGCCCTGAAAAACAATACAGCCGGCAATTACAATATTGTTTTGGGATATTTGGCCATGAATAACAATGACGATGGATCCAAAAATATTGCCATAGGAATGAGTGCGCTCTCTTCCAACACTTCGGGAGATAACAATATTGCCATTGGCGAACAATCCCTTTATACAAATACAACGGGCTATGAGAATGTGGGCATAGGGCACATGGCTATTAATCGCAATACTACGGGAGCATATAACTGTGCGGTTGGTGCCTATGCACTTAGGGCCAATCAAACAGGAAACGATAACGTTGCTATCGGGATTTCGGCATTGAATTACAATACTTCCGGATTCGGTAATACGGCATGCGGAAGAGGAGCATTGTTTAAGAATTCAAACGGGCAATATAATAGTGCTTTGGGTTATTCGGCACTCAGCGAGAACAGGACGGGACGAGAAAACATTGCTGTTGGTTTCAAGGCACTTTATCGTAACGTTAATGGCAATGATAATATTGCCATAGGGTCAAGCGCTCTTTACAACACATCAAATAACAATAACATTGGTATAGGAAAGTATGCATTGTATGATAATGGTCCCGGTTACAATAATGTTGCCATTGGCCATGGTGCGCTCAATCGTAATACTAACGGGTACAATAATACCGCTGTGGGATATCAGGCCTTTTATTATCATTCAGACTATAACAACTCCACGGCGTTGGGCTACAATGCCCAACCCACTGCCAGCAACCAAGTGCGTATAGGCAATGCCGATGTTACCAGCATTGGCGGCTATGCGGATTGGACCAACTTGTCGGACGGACGGTTTAAAACGGATGTACGGGAAAACGTGGTGGGGCTTCCTTTTATCATGAAGCTTCGCCCCATCACTTACCGGTTGGATATGGATGCCTTGGCGGCCTTTTTGCACACCCCTGACAGCTTACGTATACCCGAAGCCGAAAAACGTAAAGCATCGGAAGTGCAAAGCGGTTTTATAGCCCAGGAAGTGGAGCAGGCGGCCCGTAGCGTGGGCTATGATTTCCATGGTGTTGATAAACCGGATAATGAAAACGATACCTACGGCTTGCGTTATGCGGAGTTTGTTGTTCCCATGGTCAAAGCCATGCAAGAACAACAAAGAGAAATTGAACGTCAGCGGGCGGAAATCGAGGATTTGAAACGCAGGAATGCACGACTCGAAGAGTTGGTGAACCGGTTGCTAAGTCAAGATCGTAATATCAGCCGAAGACAGGACGGCGAAGGTGGCCGAGAGCTTCGAGCAAAGTAGAAGTGTCTCGAAGCCGTCGAACGGCCTGGCCGGTTACTTCAAGATAAGTGAGACGTAGGCAAAACGACAGCTTGTCCCGTACCGGAGGTCGGGAAGGAATCTCTGTGCAGGCCGGACAATAGGAGCCTCAAATTCAGTCCCGGATGGAGCATCCGTGTAGAGATTTCCCGACATTGCTGCGCAATGTACGGGACAAGTTCCGTGGGCTTCACAAGCCTGCGGCTTCCCGGGGCCAACGCGTAAGGGCAGCGCCTTGTCTTGTTCCGCAGCTCCGGCAGCCCTGCGGTCTGCCTCCGCTCGCCGTGGAGCCCGTCTGCCGCCTAAACCGGAATTCACATCCGGCAGCCGGTCTCCCCGGACGTTGCTCGGGAACCTTCGGCTTCCACGGGCCAATGCCAAAGCCACGCCTTGTTTCCCTGCGCTGGCTGCGGAGCCCTTCGGTCTCCTTGCCTGTCGCCAGGCCGGCCAAGGCCGTCCCGGCTCTTTGCCGGAGGCTGTCCAAAAAGGCCCAAATCAATATTATGGTCAAATTTCAATATTTTGCAATACCTTTATAATCAATGAATTGCCTTACTCCAAACCTTTAAAAAAAGGATAAATTCAACAAAATTTTTACTTTTTGGACAGCCTCCTTGGCGCCGCGGAGCCCTGCCGCCTCGCTCGGCGCCGGTCTCCGCGGACATGCTTTATGTCATTCCCGCGAAGGCGGGAATCCAGAAAAATAATGTAACATTTGTATTTAGTCTCCTCATCAATCCCTTGGGTATGAATCCTCTCCTTCAACATTTACAATAGGAGAACGCCAATCGTAAATCGATAAATCATCGGTTCGATGTTCATTATTCGAGGGCGGCTTGCCGCCCGAGTTCAAGCGCCAGGGATGGGAGCGGTTATGCGGAGGCGGCGCGCCGTAGGCCTGCCGTGGCGGCGAGGCGACCAGCGGGGAGCCGCGTTCGCCACGTTTGCAGGGCAAGAGCGGGACGCCTGCGCATTTGAGCGGACAGCCCGGCGGCTGCCACGTGAACGCCGGCGGGTGCGAAGGCGCCCCGTCGTCTTGAAGCAACCGCCGATGCGTGAACGTGAGCAGCCGGGCGCCCAAAAAACCGGTAAAATGCATTATATTTGTTACAAATCCCGATTGTTATGAGTGTTTTTCTTCCTTTCCTTATTCTTATCGTCGCCGCCCTGATTGCGGGCTCGGTTTTTATTGTCAAACAACAAACCGCCGTGGTGGTGGAACGTTGGGGCAGGTTTCATTCCATCCGCTTTGCCGGATTGCACTTCAAAGTGCCGGTGATGGACACCAAATCCAAACCCGTGAACCTGCGTATTCAACAGCTGGACGTGATTGTGGAAACCAAAACCAAAGACGATGTGTTCGTCCACCTCAAAGTGTCCACCCAATACCAAATTCCGCCCGACCGCGTCAAGGATGCCTACTATAAACTCCAAGACCCGGCCGGACAGATTACCTCCTATATTTTTGACGTGGTGCGCGCCGAAGTGCCCAAAATGCGCCTCGACGACGTGTTTGAGCGCAAGGACGACATTGCCATTGCCATCAAATCCGAACTCAACGACGCCATGATCGACTACGGTTACGACATCATCAAAACCCTGGTAACCGACATCGATCCCGACCCGCAAGTCAAAGCGGCCATGAACCGCATCAACGCCGCCGAACGCCAAAAGGTGGCCGCCCAATACGAAGGCGACGCCCAACGCATCCTCATCGTAGAACGCGCCAAGGCCGAAGCCGAAAGCAAACGCCTCCAAGGTAAAGGTATCGCCGACCAACGCCGCGAAATTGCCAAAGGGCTCGAAGAATCGGTGGATGTGCTCAACCGCGCGGGCATCAATCCGCAAGAGGCCTCGGCCCTGATTGTGATTACCCAACACTACGACACGCTGCAAGCCATAGGCCAAGACACGCGTTCCAACCTGATTCTGCTACCCAACAATCCCAATGCCGCCAGCAATATGCTCAACGATATGGTGGCCTCATTGGTCTCGGCCGGAAAGGCCATGGAAATGGAAAAACAAAAGCCGAAGGGGAAGGATAATCAAGGAAAATCCTGATATTTCCGTCCTATTCCCTTCCGTAATAAGCCGTAAACGACGCCTTGGCCAAAGCGTGGCGGTTCAAGTAAACGGCCAGCATTTCGGGCGGGGCATCTTGCGGAACATCCAAGTGTGCCGTGTCCAAAGCATAGACGGTAACAATGTAGCGATGCGCAGGGTCGCCGCGGGGCGGACAAGGGCCGCCGTAGCCGGTTTCGCCGTAGTCGTTGCGCCATTGGATGGCGCCCGGCGGCAGGCCGCGTCCCGAAGCATCACAGGCGCCGCGGGGTAAATGATGCACGTTTGCAGGAATATCGAAAACCAACCAATGCCACCAACCCTTGCCCGTGGGCGCGTCGGGGTCGAAGATGCTAACGGCGAAACTTTGCGTGCCCGCAGGCGCACCCGACCAATGCAGTTCGGGCGAAAGGTTACGGCCGCCGCAATGGTATTTGTCATACACAAAGGGCCGGGTAAAGCGGCCGTGAATATCATTGCTTTGTAGCGTAAAACTTTGTTTTTGAAAGCCGGTAAAAATGACCAGCATACTCAGCAAAGCCGTTATTTTTTTCATAGCCGATGGATTTATGCGTTGATGAGCAACCATAGCACTTGTGCCAGGATCACGGGGGCAAAACCCGCCAAAACGGGCTTGCGCAAATCGCGGGAACCGAACCACAGGGCGTAGCCGGCCTTCATCAGGTTGTTGCTCAGGGTGGCCATAAGCGTGGCACCGGCCAGCACGGAAAGACCGATGGCATATTTGCCGGTGAACAAACTCAGCAGGAACGGGTCGATGTCGGTAACGCCCACCACGAACGACAACAGGTGCAAGCCCTTGTAGCCAAAGTGCGTAACCACATATTCGGTAATCAAGCTGAACACCACAAAAAGCAAGGCGAATAGGAGGGCCGTGCGAAACTCCAAGGGATTATTGACCTGCGTTCCGTTGATTTTTTCGGCCGTTTTCATACGGCGGCGTCCGTAGCGTTCCAAAAGCCAGGCCGAAAGTGCCGCCAAGGCGGCCAAGTTGAGCAAAGGCAAGCTCAATACGTGTCCGGCCGGCGGATTAAAAATCCGGGCCAGCACCCAAATACGCACAAACATCATACCCGTGGCCAACACAATGGCCGATGCGTAGGGGTAAGGGTCGGCCGCTTCGCGGCTGCGTTTGGCCAACACAATGCCGGTGGCCGTGCTGCTGTAAAGCCCGCCAAGCAGGCCGGTAATCAAGGGGCCTTGCCGGGGGTAAATAAAGCGGCGAATCAAATATCCGGCGTAGGAAATGCCCGAAATCACCGTTACGGCCGCCCAAATACGGAAGGGCGAAACGGGGATTTGCGGCGCCAACGGGCGGTCGGGTAAAAGCGGAAGAATAACACCCGAGATTAGCAGAAATTTGGCCAAGGTGATAAATTCATCTTCGTCGAAACGTCCGGTCAGCCGGCGAAGATAACTTTTGCGTTCCACCAGTATCAGCACCGCCACCACCAAGGCCACCACCAGCCACAGCGGTTGGGTGTCGATGAGCGGGGCCAAGCCGTAGGTGAGCAAACCCACCAGAATGGTGGTGATACCATACTGCTTGCGGCTGCGGATTTTCTCCACATAATACACGAGCAAAAAGGCGGCCACCACCAACAGTCCCGCCAGGTAAACCCAGGGTTTGCCGTAGCCCGTAACGTAGAGCACATAACCCAACAGCCCGATAAAAGTGAGCGTGCGGTCGGTGCCGTAGAGCGTTCCGGGCGGCTCGTTGCGGTAGTGCTGACGCAATTCCAAGCCCAGAAGCAGGGAAAAAACCAGCGTCAGCACAAAAAGCATCAGTGCCGGCGGCAGGTCGATATGCCAAGGTATTCCGTTCATAGTTATTGTAAAATTACGGATTTCCGGCCGGAAATAACAGGACATGGGGCAAAAAAACATTTGTTTTTGGATACACCGGAACGAGGCCGGAACCGGAAACTGCGCGCAACCCCTTATGCGGTCATCATCTTGCGGCCTGCCGGTATGGCCGCCTCCATACGCAGTGTCAAAGATAAAGGTGCCGGGATGCACGGGAAACAAAAACCGGATTTGTTCAAACCGGCCCGGTACTACGCGGGTGGTATTTTTCCAAACTTTCGCGTATTTGTTTTTGCGAAGTGTGCAAATAGATTTCGGTAGTGGTGATGTTTTCGTGCCCCAAAAGCAATTGGATGCTGTGCAAATCGGCACCGTTTTCCAAAAGATGGGTGGCAAAACTGTGGCGCAAGGTATGCGGACTGATATTTTTGGTAATGCCGGCTTCCGTGGCATAATTTTTCAAAAAAACATAGATCATATGCCGGCTCAATTGGCCGCCCCGCCGGTTGAGAAACACATAGTGGCGCGCCTCTTTTTTGGGTTCCACCTGCGGCCGCACCCGTTCCAGATAGAGGCGCAAGATGCGGGCCGTATATTTTTCCAAGGGCACAAAGCGATGCTTGCTTCCCTTGCCCAAGACACGCAAGAAACCTTCGTCGAAAAAAATGTCGCTTATTTTCAGATTTACCGTTTCGCTCACGCGTAAGCCGCAGGCATACATAAGTTCGATGATGGCATGATTGCGTTCGCCTTCGAAGGTGGATCGGTCGATGGCTGCCAAAATCCGGTCGATTTCATCGATGCTAAGTGTTTCGGGGATTTTGCGGCTGAGCTTAGGTGCTTCGACCCAGTCGACCGGATTGGCTTGAAGCCGGTTTTCCAATATCAAATAGTCGAAAAAATTACGTAAACCCGACAACATGCGAGCTTGCGTGCGCGGGCTTACGTATTCGGCCATCCGGTAAATAAATTCCTTGACCGAATGTTTGTCCAAATCCTTCAAGTGCAGCTTTTTCCTATCCTCACCCGCCACAAAGCGCAGGTATTTGTCTAAATCCTGCATGTAGGCCGACACCGAATGCGGCGACAGTTTTTTTTCCCATTGCAAATAATTGCGGTATTCGGCAATTAAATGTTTCAATGTGTTGTTGAATTCTGGCATTATTTTTGTAATGAAAGTTACTCCAATTTTTCGGTTTCAATAATTTGAAATAAATTTAAACCAAATATAAAAACAAAAAACGCATAGCTATGAAAAAGAAATGGATTTTACCGCTCGTTCTGATGCTGTTCGCCTATTCGCTGGCCAATGCCCAGGATTTTCGTATCGGGCTTTCGTTGGCACCCAGTATTAATTTCAACAAGGGTTTTGTCAAGGTGAACGGCAATTTTGTCCAAGTGGATTCGCTCAAAAGCGGGGGTTTGGGCTTCAAGGGCGGCCTGTGGGCCGATTACGGCTTTGCCAAAAACTACTACCTGCATTCGGGGATTATGATCCACAGCCGTAATTTCAAATCGGATTTTTCCAATATGAAAATCACCACGGTGGAAGTGCCCTTGGCCCTCAAAATGCGTAGCAATGAAGTGGCCGACAATATTCGTATTTTGGGCTTTTTCGGCGCCACGCTCGACATCAACGTAACGGCCAAAAGCGGTAGTGTGGTCATCACAAATCAAGTAAACAAAATCGGGTCGTCCTTGATTTTCGGTGCCGGAGCCGAATACAATGTGGGCTTTGGCAACATCAACCTGGGGCTTTCCTACCATTTGGGCATGACCGATGTGATGAATTCCTCCGCCCTCCGGCAAATGCCGCGTCATTTGTCCGTAGATTTTACCTTCTACTTCAACTAAAACAAGCGCATTATTTCAAGGTATGTAAATGCGACGCCCGGGCAAAGCCGTTTGCCCAGGCGTCGCCTTTTTTATGCAGTACTTCCGGGACGTTGCGAATGGTAAAAATGTGCGGGTCGTTCAAACTGCGCAGCTGTTCCCAGCTAAGCGGCATGGACACCGTTGCCATGGTTGTGGCGCGGGTGCCATAGGGCATGCTAAACGTTTGATAAGCCCGGTTACGGTAGATGTCGATAAGGAATTTACCCCGCCTTTTTTCTTTGCGCACATCCAGGGTGGAATCGGGAAAAACGCGCATAATTTCCCTGGCAATACTTTCGGCCGCTTCCATTACTTGGTCTACCGTATAGACGGGTTCCAAAGGGCAAACGATATGCACACCCCGCTTACCCGAGGTTTTGACCAGCGTGGTATAGCCCAATTTTTCGATCACCGGCCGGATGCCCAGGGCAAAATCACGGATTTCGGCAAATCCGGCCCCTTCGGGTGGGTCGATGTCGAACACCATCAGGTCGGGATTGGCCCAATGCGGCTTGCGGATGCCCATCACGTGGAATTCGAGGGCGTGTAATTGCACCAACCAAATCAGGTCGGCCAGATGCTGCAACACCACATAACGGGTGGGCTTGAATTTGCCCATTTCGTGGATTTCTACAAAGGGCGGAACCGGCTGAGGGGCGTTTTTTTGAAAAAAGGAATAACCTGGCGCCCCGTGCGGATAGCGCACAAACACCAAGGGTCGGCCTCGATTGTAACGCAGCACATAGGGCGCCACAGCCCGGTAATAGTCGATAAGTTGGCGCTTGGTAATGCCTGCCTGCGGGAAAAGCGGTTTATCGGGATGAGTAATGCGCAGTTCATAACCATCGACGCGAAGGATTTGCTCTTGGGCATCCATGGCGGTAATTTTGTTTACAAGTTAAGTATAATCCGGCTAATAAGAAATGGTTTTCGGGCGCCCGGGCGTGGCTCCCGGAGGAGCAAGGGAAAACAAGCGCGGCGTTTGCGTTGGCCCATGGAAGCGCAATTTCACGGAGTTTTTCTTTTAATCTTTATTTTTTTAGTGTTATAGAGTGTTTCAACTCTGTTACTCTGTGGAATTTACTCTGTGCCCTTTGTGGTTTAAAAAAATTTTATCCACAGAGTTTCACACAGTCCGGCGCAGAGCCGCACGGAGTTTTTTAAATTATTTTTGATTTGCTATTGTAAATATTGTGGAGGACATTACTACTTGACATCCCGGTGTTTTCATACAGGAATTTACCCTCTGTGTTACTCCGTGAAATTTACTCCGTGTCCTCTGTGGTTTTGTTTTCCTTAATTTAATCACAGAGTTGCACAGCGTCCGGCACAGGCTTCCCGAGCCGGCGGAGAAGACCGGCGGTGCCGGAGCGCAGTGGAGGCGCCAAAGAGCTTCGTAGCCAGCAGAGCAAGACCAAGGGCGGAGCATAGCGAAGGCCCGAAGGCTTGCGAAGCCCGCATAGAAGCCCGGAGGGCTTTGAAGCGGACTGCAAAGCATTAAAAAAAAAATCATTGCACACACCACAAAAAATCACTAATTTCAGTTGCACAAATTCATCCCGTATGAACGACTTCCAACAACAAATCCGCCAAGGCATTCCCGAAACCCTGCCCGAACCCAAACCCTACGACCCCGATGTGAATCACGCACCGCCCCGGCGGAATATCCTCACCGAAGAAGAAAAAAAACTGGCCGTGCGCAATGCCCTGCGTTATTTCCCGCCTCAGTGGCATCCGGTGCTGGCGCCCGAATTTCGCGACGAACTGGAAACCTACGGACGGATTTACATGTATCGCTTCCGGCCCGATTATCCCATGTATGCCCGGCCCATCAATGAATATCCGGCCCGTACACCGCAGGCGGCCGCCATTATGCTCATGATTCAAAACAACCTGGACCCGCGCGTGGCCCAGCATCCGCACGAACTGATTACCTACGGCGGCAACGGGGCCGTGTTCCAAAACTGGGCCCAATACCTGCTCACCATGCGCTACCTGTCGGAAATGACCGATGAGCAAACCCTGGTCATGTATTCGGGCCACCCTTTGGGCTTATTCCCCTCGCACAAAGACGCCCCCCGCGTGGTGGTAACCAACGGCATGATGGTGCCCAACTATTCGTCCCTGGACGACTACGATCGCTACAACGCCCTGGGCGTTACCCAATACGGCCAAATGACGGCCGGCAGTTATATGTACATCGGGCCCCAAGGCATCGTGCACGGCACCACCATCACCCTGCTCAATGCCAAACGCATTATCCGCGAACGCTACGGCAAGCCCGCCGGTGAGCCCGTATTGTTCGTCTCGGCCGGATTGGGCGGCATGAGCGGCGCCCAACCCAAAGCGGGCAATATTGCCGGACTGGTCAGCGTGGTGGCCGAAGTCAATCCCCGGGCCGCACGCAAACGCCACAGCCAGGGCTGGGTGGACGTGCTCACCGACGATTTGGACGACCTTACGGCCCGCGTGCGCTACGCCCTGGAAAAAGGCCAAGTGATTTCGTTCGGCTACATCGGCAATGTGGTGCACGTGTGGGAGCGCTTCCTGGACGAAGGCATCAAAATCGACCTGGGTAGCGACCAAACCTCTTTGCACAATCCCTACAACGGCGGCTACTATCCCGTGGAACTCTCCTTCGACGAAGCCAACCGTATGATGGCCGCCGAACCGGAAAAATTCCGCGAATACGTTCACCGTTCGTTGCGCCGGCAGGTGGATGCCATCAACAAGCACGCCGAACGCGGCACCTACTTTTTCGACTACGGCAACGCCTTCCTGCTCGAAAGCAGCCGTGCCGGCGCCGATATATTACAACCCGACGGCCGCTTCAAATATCCGTCCTATGTGGAAGACATCATGGGCCCCTACTGCTTCGACTATGGCTTTGGGCCCTTCCGCTGGGTGTGCACCAGTGGCAAGCCCGAAGATCTGGCCCTGACCGACCGCATTGCCACCCAAGTGCTCGAAGAACTGATGCAAAATGCGCCCGAACGCATACGCCAACAAATGGACGACAATATCCGCTGGATTCGCGGCGCACAAGAAAACAAATTGGTGGTGGGTTCGCAAGCCCGCATCCTGTATGCCGACGCTTGGGGCCGTATTGAAATTGCGCGAAGGTTCAACGAAGCCATTGCCCGGGGCGACATTTCGGCCCCCGTGGTTTTGGGACGCGACCACCACGATGTGTCGGGAACCGATTCGCCATTCCGCGAAACATCCAACATCTACGACGGCAGCCGTTTCACCGCCGACATGGCCGTGCATAACGTTATCGGCGATGCCTTCCGCGGTGCCACCTGGGTTTCGTTGCACAACGGCGGCGGCGTAGGTTGGGGCGAAGTGATCAACGGCGGCTTCGGTATGGTGCTCGACGGCAGTGCCGATGCCGAAAGGCGACTCAAACAAATGCTTTATTGGGACGTGAACAACGGCATAGCCCGCCGCAGTTGGGCCCGCAACGACAATGCCATGTTTACGGCCCGGCGCGCTATGAACGAACGGCCCGGTTTGCAAATTACCATGCCCCATTTGGTGGACGACAAACTGCTGGATGATTTGTTCGGGTAATTCGGATGGCAATAAGCGGGTCATCTTTAAAAAAAATGACCCATGACATAAAGAACCGCAAGTATTTTTCTTAAATTTAGAATAAATTCAAAAAACCACTGCCATGAAAAAAGCTATTTTTCTTATTTCTTTATTGTTGGCGTTTTTCCTGAACGCCCAGCAAATTCAGAACAACAGTTTCGAAAACTGGCATACACAAACCTATCCCGACTTGGATGATTATATAGATAGCGGAGAGGACGGTTACTTGAACATTTCCAGGGAAACGGATGCCACCGAAGGTAATTATTCGGTAAAAATCGAAAGTATCGACAGGGGGCAATGGGATCCCGGCGAAGTGGAACCGGGGTATTTTGTTAATTTCAATCCCGATGATTTTTCGGGAGGAACACCTTATTCAACCCACGTGGATACGGTCAAAATCGACTACAAGGCCGGCGTGGTGGGACAAGACACGGCCCTTTTCCTTATTGAATTCAAATATCAAAGTATTCCGCTATTCGATACCATTGTGCACATCGATGCGACCATGAACACGCAAAGCTGGCAAACCATCGTGCTACCCACCCGCATGCCGGCAGGTGCAGTTCCCGACACGGTGATGATAGGCGCCGCAAGTAGCAATGCCATTACCGGTGCGGGTATGGAAATCGGCAGTTGGGTAATGTTCGATAATTTGCGTTTTATTTCCAACACATCGTCCGTTCCGCCGCCGCCCAATTGGAGTTTTGAAAACTGGACATTCCACAATGTGGAAAAACCCGACGGTTTTATGACTTCGCTCGACGACGAACCGCTGACCACGCCGCAAAGCATCCAAAAATCCACCGACCCCACCGACGGAAGTTATGCCGTGTATATGGTAAACGCCCTTAACCGGTGGGGCGACACCGTTTATGCCGTCATCACCAACGGGCAATTGTTTTCGCACGACGGACTCGAAGGAGGCATGGCCATTGGCCAGAATCCCACGAGCATTTCCTACGACATCAAAACCCACCGCGAAGCGGGCGATATGGCGAGCATCCGGTTTATTTTCAAAAATTCGTCCGACCCGAGCCAAAATGAGTTTATCGGACAAGATTATACAAGTGATATTCCCGCCTATCAACACGTGGACATTCCGTTGAACCTGCAATACGCACACGACAGCTTACGCTTCGATGCCTGGAACGGCGACGAACCGGGCTCGTGGATGCAGTTGGACAATATATATTTGGGTTATCCCGCTGCCGTGGATAACTATATCCGCGCCGAAGAATTACGTGCTTTTCCGGTTCCGGCATCCGGTTGGCTTTACTTTAAAATCCAAGCAAAACAGGATGTGAACATAAACATTGACATTATCGATATGAATGGCAAACGACTTACCGGCAAAAGCTTCCGTCTGCATACAGGCCGGAACAGGGTAAAACTTTCCACCGCCGCATTGCTGCGTGGGGTTTATCTCTACCGCATAGTTTCGCCGGGAGGTGAACATACGCGCCGGTTTATCAAACGTTAGCCATAAAACAATATTCCGTTCCAAGCCGGAAATCATTCCGATTTCCGGCTTTTCTTTTAAAGCTCTTTGGCACACCGGCCGAAAATGCCTATTTTTGAGCTAAAAGATAACCTACTATGAAATTCGACGTCCTGATTATCGGTAGCGGGCCCGGCGGATATGTGGCCGCCATTCGTGCCGCACAGCTGGGATTCAAAACGGGTATTGTGGAAAGGGAAAATCTGGGGGGCGTGTGCCTCAATTGGGGTTGTATTCCCACCAAAGCCCTGATGAAAAGTGCCGAAGTATTTCAATATGCCCGCCATGCCGGTAATTATGGCGTCAGGGTGGACAATTCCGCCGCCGATTTCCCGGCTATTATCAAACGTAGCCGCGAAGTGGCCGAAAGCATGAGCAAGGGGGTGGAGTTTTTGATGAAGAAAAACAAAATTCACGTAATTCCGGGCACGGGACAAGTGCTGCCAAACAAACAGGTGCGCATCACCCATCCCAATGCGCTGATTAGCGATTTGGATGCCGACCACATCATCATTGCCACCGGGGCCCGGGCGCGCCAACTGCCTTTCCTGCCCATCGACGGGGAACACATCATCGGCTACCGCCAAGCCCTGACCCTGGAAAAACAACCCGAAAGCATCGTGATTGTGGGCTCGGGGGCCATCGGCGTGGAAATGGCCTACTTTTACAACAGTATCGGCACCAAAGTAACGCTTATCGAATACCTGCCGCGCATCGTTCCGCTCGAAGATGCCGAAGTGTCCAAACAGTTGGAACGCAGTTTTAAGAAAGCCAAAATCAAAGTGCTCACCGGCACCGAAGTTACCGGACACGAAATTACCGGCGAAGGCGTCAAAGTGCTATACAAAAACAAAAAAGGCGAAGGCGAAGTAACAGCCCAAAAAGTGCTCAGCGCCGTGGGTATCCAAGCCAACATCGAAGACATCGGACTGGAAGAAACGGGCATCGAAACCGAAAAAGGAAAAATCAAGGTGGATCAATTTTATCGCACCAATGTGACGGGTTACTACGCCATAGGCGATGTTATCGATACGCCGGCCCTGGCCCATGTGGCTTCGGCCGAAGGCATTACGTGCGTGGAAAAAATCGCCGGCTTGGATCCCGAACCCATTGACTACAACAATATTCCGTCGAACATCTACACTTCGCCGCAAGTGGCATCGGTGGGCTACACCGAAGAGGCCGCCCGCGAAGCGGGCTACGATGTGCTGGTGGGTAAATTCCCGTTTACCGCCAGCGGAAAGGCCAAGGCCGCCGGCCAAACCGACGGGTTCGTTAAAATCATTATCGATAAGAAATACGACGAAATTCTGGGCGCACACATGATAGGCGCCAATGTTACGGAGATGATCGCCGAAATTGTGGCCGCCCGCAAGGCCGAAGCCACCGGCCACACGCTGCTCAAAAGCATTCACCCGCATCCCACCATGAGCGAAGCGGTGATGGAAGCCGTGGCCGCGGCTTATGGGGAGGTGATTCATTTGTAGG
>JALWYR010000124.1 GCA_027003085.1 Flavobacteriales bacterium | reverse complement strand
ACTCAATCCGGGCGGATTTGGGTCCCGAAAACAATAAAATTTCATTGGGAATCAAGGTTTTTTTGTCATAATCCGGATAACGGATAAGCAAAGGGAAATCCTTGTATTGCCATAAACTTTCGTAAATTTTAAACAAGGAATTTACCTTAGTTTTTTGCAAAATCCCGTCCCTGTTTCCCGGAATAATTTCAGCCGCATAATCAGCGGAGGTTTGCAGTTGAATTTCGGCTTGTCCATTTTCCAAAATACCGGCATCAACGTTGCCTAAAAGCGCATCTTGTAGCATCTGAAAATCCAAAGGAATCCCGAAGCGTTGCGCCAAAAGAGCAGGGTCACCCTCGAAAGCCGTCCGGTTGATGTTTTCGTAAAATGCCGCCTTGCCCGGTGTAATCAACACGCGGCCCACCGGTAGTCCGAATTTGGACAAAGCCAACATAATGGCCGTATCCTTGACATATTCCAACGTGGCCGTTAGACTTTGTTTTTTTTGCCCGTCGTCAAAACTGATTTTCAATTTGGCGTGAATATAAGGCACTTCGGTGCGTGCCAAACGGATTTTTTGTATCATTTCGTTGCGCATAATCTGTTTTTCGGGTATTTCGGTCTTGGGGGTGCGTTTGAACAGTCCGCAGGAACTCAATCCGGCGGATAAGAAAAATATCAACCCCAATAGGCGAATTCGCATCGTTTTATTGTTTTTCCAGCAGCTTACGATAGTGTCCGGCCTTTGCCCGCTCACCCGTGTGTTCGTAAATACGTACAAGCAAAGTCAAATATTGCCGGTATAATTTCGGATCAACCGATGCAAAGTCTATGCCGTTTTCCAATAAACGGGCCGCCTCCTGCCAATGACCGGTTTCGGTTCCCGCCCGTGCCGTGATGAGAATAAGCTTGGCATCAAACGGAAAACGTTCCACCAATTTATTTCCGGTTTCCCAGCGCCTACCGGGCGGGATTTGTGCGGCATTTTGCAAAAACTGTTCGCGGTCGGGTAGGCGAGACGTGCTTACCTCAACCTTTTGGCCCGAAGGTGATGTGGCGCTTACTTGCGTGTTTGTTTTTTTGTGAAGCCGTCGCGATTCGGCCCTGAAATTCCGGCGGAAAGCATTGGCCAAGGCGGGTTGAACACGGCAGGCCGAATCCAAAAAACGTTTTGCCGCCTCGTTTTGCCCTTGCGCCAAGCGGTTGAGCGCCAAATAATAATAAACCGAACCCACCGTGTCGGCCATACGCAAACATTGGGTCAATTCGCCCTCGGATCGTTCGTATTCGGCCGTGACATAATGATAAACACCGTCCAAATAAAGCCGGTTGAACTTTTCGAAAGGCGTTTCACCGCGTTGCGCCGTCAGAAACTGGTGTGCGCCCGATAAAATCAATAGCAGAATATATTTTCTCATTCCTTTCCCGATATTTCGGAATAATCGCCCAAACTAACGGGCTGAGTCAAATCGACGATACGCGTATGATTGCCAATCATACTATGGGAGAACCGGCAGCCCGAAATGTGATTTTGTTCACCGATCAAAGCATCGGAAATGCGGCTATCGGCCACACGGCTGCCTGCGTGAATGCTCACATTGGGCCCTATTTCGGAATTACGGATATGCACGCCCGGGCCGATA
>JALWYR010000123.1 GCA_027003085.1 Flavobacteriales bacterium | reverse complement strand
GGCCATAGCAAACCGCCGCGGCCCAAGGCGAATTTAAGCGGACAGCCCGGCCGGCGCCGGATTTCGGGCCGGCCGGTGCGAGAGCGCTCCGCCGCTTGAAGCAACGGCCGGTGCGCCGCCTCGGCGCCGTAGGCGCCGGGCGGATGGCCGGATGTAACCGATTGGAAATCAACAAACGACCCGTCCCCGCGGCGAAGCCGCGGGGACGGGGCCGACGATAAACCCGCTTCCACATCCGGCCAACCGCCGCGGGCATACGCCCGCCGGCGGCGCCCCGAAACCGGACGCCGGGGCGCCCGAAAAAATCAGTCGGCCAAAGCCTTGAAATATTCCCTCAAAATCTGTGCATTGGGGGCATCCGAAGTGTCTACAATCAGAATTTGTGAGGCGGTATCGGCCAGAAAATCTTGCAGTTGTCCGGCAGCCCGGGAACGGCTTTTCGTGGTGATTGTCAGCGTGTTTAGTCCGAAAGCCTCGGCCAGTTTTTCCAAATCGGCCGCGGGCGGAGCCACAAAGTAGCGTTCGTAATTTTCAACCGACGACGGGCCGGGAATAAAGCGGAAAATATCGCCACCGCCGTTTTGCAACACAATGGTTTTCAGGTTCGCGGGCCAAGGTGCCCACAGCGCGTTGCTGTCGTAGAGGAACGACAAATCGCCCGTTACGTGCAACACGGGCGCTTGGGTGCGCCGGGCATAGCCCAAGGCCGTGGAATGACTTCCGTCGATGCCCGAAGTGCCGCGGTTGGCCGAATGGCGAACCCGGTTGTGGAAATCGAAAAGTTGCGCGTAGCGCACCACCGTGCTGTTGGCCCAATGCACGTGATGGCCGGCCGGCAGGTTTTGGCTGAGCAAATCGTAGAACATCCAATCGCTCCAAGCAACCTTGCGGGCGAATTCCCGGTGTTTTGCCGCCCTTCGCGCCGCCAAATGCATCCAGCGCCGGGCATAGTGGCCTCCGGGTTTTTCGTAGGCCGTGCGAAAAAGCCACTGACTGAAAAACAAGGCGGGCGATGTGTGGATATGTTCGGTCAGCCGGTCGAAGGTGTCGGGCGTGATATAGTGCGGGCCGATGTGCCAATGCCCTTGGGCGGGCGGTCTTTGACGAAGGAGGAACTTGATTTTTTTCGAAATGATGTTGTTGCCCAGGCTAATGACCAAATCGGGTGCAAGTTGTTCCCATTGCGCACCGGTAAGCGGAAAAATCAGCCGGTCGATATGGGCCAAAAGGCCTTTTGCGTCAAGGTTGGCGGTGGTTTCGGTAAGCACCACCGTGTCGGGCCGGGCGGCCAGGCGTTCCAATTGGAGGTTCACAATGGGGTCGAAACGGCCTTGGGCGGCAATAATCATTTTGCGGCCGGCTTGTTGCCAAATTTTTTCCAGGCGGTCAATCCGGGCATCGTCCAAGGGTCCGGCTTCGGGCCGGGAATAGGCGGAAATGGTTTGGCGTGTAACGGAACCGGTGGTTTCGTAGAGCGGTTCCTCGAAGGGCATATTGATGTGAACAGGCCCGTTTTGTTGAAGGAGCCGGCTAAAAACATCCGTCAGTTGTTGGTTCCATGCTTCGGGGCTTTCGCTTTCCGAAAGGTGGGTTTCGGCAATCACATGATTGTGCAAAGCCCCGCGCTGCCTTATGCTTTGGCCCTCGCCCTTGTCGATGCGGTATTCGGGGCGGTCGGCACTGATAACAATAAGCGGTAATTGCCGGTAAAAGGCTTCGGCCACCGCCGGATGGTAGTTGAGCATAGCCGTGCCCGAGGTGGAAATCACCGCCACCGGTTGTCCGGATGCCTCGGCCATACCCAGGGCCACGAAACCCGCCGACCGCTCGTCGGGAATAACGGTTTTTTCGAAATGCGGCCGCGCCTGTGCTTCGATAATCAAAGGAGCATTGCGCGATCCGGGCGAAATGACCAAATCGCGAACACCTGCGGCTTCCAGGTGGTCGAAAAGCAAGCGGACTTGGGCCTTGGCCGAATGCACGGGCCTAAGATTCTTTCCATTTGATGCTGCAACCGATGCTGGGCATTTGTTCCTCGTCGGGGATGGTTTTCCCTTGGAGCAAAAGGTCAAGGGCCCGGCGCAGGTCTTTGCCCGTTACCGGCTTTCCGTTGCCCGGCCGGCTGTCGTCCAATTGGCCCCGGTAGACCAAGCGGTCGTTGGCATCGAACACAAAAAAGTCAGGCGTGCAGGCCGCCCGGTAGGCACGGGCCGTATCCTGCGGTTCGTCGTAGAGGTAGGGGAACGGATAGCCCAAGCGCAAGGCGGTTTCCTTCATCTTGTCGGGCGCGTCGTCGGGATATCGGCTTACGTCGTTGGCGCTGATGGCGGCAAAACCGATGCCACGGGGCATATAATCTTTGGCCAAACGCACCAATTCGTGGTTTACGTGCTTGACGTAGGGGCAATGGTTGCAAATGAACATAATCACCGTGCCTTTGGGGCCTTTGACATCCTCGTAGGTCAAAGTTTTTCCGCTCACGGTGTCGGGCAAAGTAAAGCGGGGCGCAGGCGTGCCCAAGGGTAGCATGCTGGAAGGTGTTGCTGCCATAGCCGGATTATTTGAGTTGTTTTTTCAATTGGTTGAAACGGTTCACTTTTTTGTCGCGCGGCCAGACATTATTATCGGTGTTTACGTCGGCCGTCAACTGGTCGGGATCGATTTCGAACTTGACGATTTTTTTGTCCGAAACCAAAAGTTTTTTCACTTCCTTGTCGTTAAAACGCCAAATTTCGGCCGGATACTTGTAGGTTTTTTGCGTTCCGTCGTCGTAGGTAACACGCAGGACGATGGGCATGACCAGTTCGCCGTTTTTCTCGAACACCACTTGGTAGAAATATTTGGGCGCTTTGATGTTTTTCAGTTCGTCGGGGCCGAAATGGGTTTCCAAATAATGTTTCAAAGCCGGTGTTTGACTGAGGATATCCTGTTTTTGTTTCATTTCGGGCCGGAAATCGGGGCTGTCTTCCGACACCAGGGAAACGAATTTAGGAAGGTCTTTGACCTTGATGCCATAGCGTTTGGCCATGTTTTTGATGCGGGTGGTGGGCCGGTCGGTTACATAAAAACGGCTAACCTTTTTGATACCGATATCATTAACGCCGGTGGTGAAGAACCATCCGCGCCAAAACCAATCCAAATCGGTGCCCGAAGCGTCTTCCATGGTGCGGAAAAAGTCGGCCGGTGTGGGATGTTTGAATTTCCAGCGGTTGGCATAGGTTTTCAGGGCGTGGTCAAAAAGCTTGTGGCCCAAAATCACTTCGCGCAGTATATAGAGTCCGGCGGCGGGTTTGCTGTAAGCGGTCATGCTGCGGTTGAACATATTGTCGGCATTGACCATGATGGGTTGCATTTTGCTTTGGTCGCCCATCATAAAGGGCACGATGTCTTTGGGAAATCCACGCGAAGGGAATCCCTTTTGCCAACGTTGTTCGGTGAGCAATTGCACAAAGGTGTTGAGGCCTTCGTCCATCCACATCCATTGGCGCTCGTCGGAATTGACCACCATGGGAAACCAGTTGTGGCCCACTTCGTGGATAATCACGCCAATCATTCCGTTTTTGGTGCGTTCGTTGTATTTGCCATCGGGACCGGGGCGACCGAAGTTCCAGCAAATCATGGGATATTCCATGCCTTGGCGGAAGGCATTGACCGAAATGGCCTTGTGGTAGGGATAGTCGAACAGGATGTCGGAATAGGATTTGAGCGTGTGGGTCACCACGCGAGTGGAATATTTTTCCCACAGCGGATTACCTTCGGGCGGATACATGGATATGGCCATTTTGGTTTCGCCGCCTATATTAACGGCCATGGCATCGTAGATAAAGCGCCGCGAAGCGGCAAAGGCAAAGTCGCGCACTTTTTTTGCATGGAAACGCCAAGTTTTGGTTTGCTCCCGTTCGGGGTTTTGAATTTTTCGCTTAACATCGGCTTCGGTAACCACGATTACAGGACGATCGTAGGTTTTGGTGGCTTTGAGCCAACGCCGCCATTGTTCGGGGGTTAGCACGGCCATGCGGTTGAGCAAATGACCGGTTCCGTCGATAACGAAATCGGCCGGGGCGGTGATATTCACGGTAAACTCACCGAAGGGCAAGGCGAATTCACCCGTTCCGATAAATTGATTGGTTTGCCAGCCCTCCACATCGTCGTAAACCGCCATGCGGGGATAGAATTGGGCGATGATGTATTCTTTTTCGCCATCGGGAAAATCTTCGTAGCCCGACCGGGCCCAGTCTTGTTTGAAATTATTGATGTTATACCACCATTTGATTTTGATTTTGGTTTTTTCGCCGGGTCGCAAGGGGGTGCGCAAATCCACACGCATCATGGTGTAGTTGATGGTGTGGGGCAATGCCCGGCCATCGGCATCGGTTACGGATTCGATATGGAAACCGCCTTGGTAGCCTTGGTTGGTAAACTCACTCACAAAGCGGCCGGGGCGGAGCATCACATTGTCGCCGTCGGGTGTGATTTGTTCGGTAAAGGAATCGGGTGCACGCCGGTTTTGGTCGAGTTGGATCCACAAATAGGGCAAAACATCGGGCGAATTGTTGATATATTCGATGGTTTCCTCACCGCGTAGCACGGGTTGTTTGCTGTCGTCGATGAGTTGGATGTTCATATCGTAGTTGGCATAATTCTGATAATAATCGGGCCCGGGCGCACCGTTGGCCGAACGGTAGCGGTTGGGCGTGGGAAGCAAATCATACATTTGACGGAATTTGCTGGTATTTTCGTGCCCTTTGGGTATTTTTTTCTCTTGTGCTTGCAAGGGCAAAAGGATAAAGAAAATCAGAACCGGCATTAATTTTTTCATGACTTCGGATTTTGCGGCTAAAATTAGGAATAATCCGGCAATATATACGCCAAAAGGGAAGAAATATTTTGTAATGGAATAAATGTAATGTATGTTTTTGTGTCGGGTTTCCGCTTCAAAGCCCTGCGGGCTTTTACGCGGGCTCCACAAGCCTGCGGGGCGCCGGCGGCGGAATGAACATTCCGCTGCCGGCGGCGCAAAATTTTAGCGGCAAATGTTTGGATGCGGGATTTATCGTTTATTCAACGCCTTGACTAGGAAAATCCCTTCGCGGCGCCCCTTGTCTTGCTGCGCGGCTGCGCGAACCGCCTGACGGCGTTTCGCTCCGCGTGCTGCGGAGCCCTGTCGGTCTCCTTGCAGGCCTCGGAACCCTTCGGTTTCCTCGGCGGCTCCGGGAACCTGCGGCTTCAACAGGCCAATGCCAAGGCCGCGCCTTGTTTCCCTCCGCGGCTCCGCAAGCCCCTCGGCTTCGCTTTGCTTTGCCGTTGGTCTTGCTTCGCAGGCCTCGGAACCCTCCGGTTTCCTCGGGAATTCTGTTTTGTCATTCCCGCGAAAGCGGGAATCCAGAAAAATAATGTAACATTTGTATTTAGACTCCTCATCAATCCCTTGGGCATGAATCCTCTCCTTCAACATTTGCAATAGGAGAACGATGTCATTCCGACAAAGTTTTGCCGGGCGACAGCAAGTCAAAACGCCAGCTTGTCCTGCACCGAAGGTCGGGAAGGAATCTCATTTTGGATTGGACAATAGGAACTTAATATTCCGTCCCGAATGGAGTATCCGTGTCTCACTGCGTTCGTCGAAATAACAGGACTCCTTCAATGTTTACAGTAGGACGTTAATCATAAACCTGGATGCTTCAACCATGGCCGGATGCACTATTGTGGACGCGCGATTTATCGCGCGCACCTTATTATCGCGCCAGGGATGGAAGCGGTATGAGCCGAAGGGTAGGCATCGCTTCAAGCATAAATTATCACACCAAGTTTTGTTCTTTTTGCCGACAACGGCATTGGCACCCCTTGCCATAGCTACGGCTATGCCTTCGGGATTGCCTGCTTTGTTCTCGACAAA
>JALWYR010000122.1 GCA_027003085.1 Flavobacteriales bacterium | reverse complement strand
CCGGGCGAGTTGATGTAAATCTGAACGTCCTTGGTGGGGTCGGTGCTTTCGAGGAACAAAAGCTGGGCTTGAACGATATTGGCCACTTGGTCGTTGATGGCCGTGCCCAAAAAGATGATGCGGTCCATCATCAAACGCGAAAAAACGTCCATTTGGGCCACGTTCAATTGACGCTCTTCAATAATGTAGGGCGTCATACTGCTTTGGAATTGCTCCAAGGTCAAACTACTGATTCCGTGATGCTTCACGGCATATTTACGGAATTCTTTTCCGGGGTTTTTCATGATGCTGATTTTTCTTCGTACGTAGAATTTGTGTTTTCCGAAAATTGCTCTTGGATTTGGGTAAATTCCCGGGATGAAATAAGCTTTTCTTCGGGTTGCAGTACCGATAACAAATGAGCCAATCCCTTTGCAACAAAGGCAAAATTCATCACTTCGTTTTTAAAGTGTTCGTTTTCTTTAATCAAGGCCAATCCTATTTCGATCACTTGGTTGTAGTCTTTCATTTTTTCATACTCGCCTGCATATCGCAACCATGCCAAAGTACGATTCACCACCGCTTGGGTAAAGTCTTCGGATGATAACTCCAAATTGTTTTCAAAAAAATAATATTTAAAAATTTGCTCACGTTTTTTGGCACGTAAAAAACCCTCATTCAAAACTTCGCTTATTTGTTCGTCGGTAATATCCTGCAAACTGTACAACTTTTTAAAATAGGATTCGGGCACAGGCCATTTGTTTTCGTTTATTAAAATTTCTTCGATATTTTTAAGGTAAAAACTTTGTGCTTCGTGCTCAAAAAATGTTTGTAATTCTTCTTTCATATAATTCCGGAAATCTTCCTCGGTTTTCAGTCCTTCATCCGGATAAGCTTGCGCCAAAAATTCGGGAGTAATTTCAATGGGTTTGATTTTATTGATTTCTTCAAGTGTCAGTATTAGCTTGTCGGCAGGTTCAAGTTTGAGATTTTCTTCAATATCTTCATTATCGATAACCAATTTCAACAAATCATCGGCTTCTTCGAAACTTAATTCGTGGGTTTTATCTTTTTGGAGCTTTTTCAGGATATTTAAAACCTTTTTATTTTCGCTTGCCCGTGTGTAGGAAATTGATGTGGATATTTTTTGTTCCTCTTTACCGTTTTCGGGTTGAATGGTAATATCCATAAAAGTTTCCGGCTCGAATTTTTCAACCGGAACCATGCTTCCGTATAATCTACGTTTGATATCAATATAATCATCCAGATTTTCGTCCGTAAGTTCAATGCGGTATCGTGGTACCTGTTTTAGCTTGTCCAGCGGAATTTTTATTTCCGATTTCGGCACATAGCCGATTTCATAAACAAATTCGGGATTTTCCTTTTTCATTTCTTCATCCAAATCGTCCGGCGACTCCTGTATTATATCATCAAAAATAAACAAGTCATTGGATTCGATAAATTCCTTGAAATGTTCATCGATAATTTTGTCAATGACTTCCGATTTAATCGTTTTTCCGAATTGCTTTTGGATTAAGCTCACGGGCACCTTTCCGGGTCTGAATCCGGGGAACTGTATTTTTTTTCGTAATTTTTTCAATTCTTCGTTTAGCCGGTCGGCATAATCAACGGGTTCGATTTGTATTTTAATCCTGTAAAATCC
>JALWYR010000121.1 GCA_027003085.1 Flavobacteriales bacterium | reverse complement strand
CCCCAAAAACCATTTATTATGTTTAAACATTTGAAATTTTTTATTCCCGTTGCCATAGCGTTCCTCACTATGGGTAGTATGTGTCAACCGGAGCCGGAGCCCGAACCCGGAAACGAATATAGCTGCGGCGCCTCCGGCCTCTATTACCGGGTGGATAACGGACAAGAAGTATTTTTGCCCCAAGGCACCGGTGCCGCACTTATGGTGTACTACGAACACCGTAGTCAAAGCCCCGGAAATTTCCTGATGGTGCATCAATTGGGCAACGGATATATTTTCCAATCCTCGGCCACGGATGTGAATCAAACTTCCGCACAGGTTTCCATGCCCGACATCACCGAAGGTTCCAAACTGGACATTGTTTCCCTTTGGAATAATCAATCGCCGGTATCGCTCCAATTCGTATGCAAGCGTCTGGACGACCAACAAGGCGGACGGGTTTACTATGAATTTTCGGGAACATTCGACGATGATCAAAGTGTCCAACATACCATCGAAGGGCACTTATGTGTCAAAATCGATGAAATACGCTAACCGGAAAAACTTATCGATATGAAAAAAATAAAATTCATCTTTCCGTCCGGGTTAATGCTTAGCTTGGCCTTTGTTTCCCTCTTCGGAACGGGGTGCTGGCCGCGCAAAGACCCGCCCGACCCCGAACCCGACGCCTGCGAATATGCCGTCCGGTATAAGCTCAACGGCCAATGGGTACAAAAAACCGAAGCCCAAGTAACGGCCGAAATTTGGCCTGCATCTTCCAACAACATCGGACGGAAAGTCTATGACATCTGGTCGGACCAAAACCCCGATTTCTACTTCCACAGCTCGGCATCGGGTCAGGGCGAAACCTCAGGCCTGGTTGCCGATTGGCTACAAACCTCCGGTTCGCACCTGATTATCGACGGGCAGGTCATCACCGGCCAGTTCACTTTCCAAGTTGTGCAAGAAGCATCCGGCCAAGGGGATTTGGTTAAAATATCGTTTAGCGGAACCACCGCAGGCGGCGACCAAATCCAAGACGGTCTCATTTGCACCTATATCGACCAAATCCATTAAATTCGGCTACCTTTGTAACCAAAATCACACAAATGAAATCCATACTCCTTGTTGCGCTGCTGACCTTTGCAACAGGGAGTTTTTTATCCGCACAAATCTACCGGCACCTGACCACCGACGACGGGCTACCCAGCGACCATGTTTATCGTACGGCCCAGGATTATCGCGGGTTCATTTGGATTCTCACCGACAAAGGATTGGTCAAATACGACGGTCGCCACATTAAGGTGTTCTCCACCCGCAACGGTCTTCCGGTCAACGATATTTGGGACATTCGATTTACGCCCGACGGTCGCACTTGGTATTTTTCAAAATCACATGCTTTGGGATTCATTCGCAATGATAGCGTGTTTGCCTTTCCGGCTTCCGACACACTAAAAGTACTATACCCCGGCAGCATCAATGTGGCCGGAAACCGTATCGCTTTCCATTCCGGAAAACTTATTTTCATTTTCCAAAAAAACAAATGGAAGATTTATCCCAAAAAAAATCACCGGATTTTTTCCTTGAACAGCCGTTCGCTTTTTGTTTTTCATCCGCGTTGGAAACAACTGGAAATCAATGACGACAGTTTAATGGTATTGGACAAAAATAAACAAGTTGCCAAATCATGGTACCGGCCCGGATGGTGGTCGGTGGTACGACATCGCGGACAAATCAACGATAGTATTTATTGTTGGCTCACCAACAGGTATGCCGTTTTCCTGAATCTCAACCGGTTGTCCCTGCATAAAATCCCTTTCCCCCGTTCCGTGAAATTTCCCCGTTTTACTTCTTCGAATGGACGGATTTTTATTAACGGAAAAAAATATTTGGCGCTGTGGGACGGAAAAAACCGTTTGCAGGAAATCCAACTTCATCCCCCTTTTGATTTTCACACCGCCATGATAGACCGCAGCGGCAACATTTGGTTTTCGGTTTTCAACGACGGCGTATATATGCTGCCGGCCAATATGCGTTTTGTCCGGCACCGGCTAACGGGTCATAAAACAGGAAAACTCACCCGCATTTCCGACGGGCTCTACCTCAATGTTTTCAATAGCGGATTTTATCACTACGACAGTGTTTCCAAAAACTTCGAACCCTTTATCCGGGTAAAGGATTTTATTTTTAATGTGGTGGAAATACCACAACTGAAACGCACTTTTTTCATTGCCGACCGCAGGCTTTTTATTCGTAAGGGAAAACAAATTATTTCCAAAGACAACGGCTTTCGCAATTTCCGCAAAGCCGTTGACCTGCAATGGTGGCGCGGCGGGCTCTACACGTTCAAGGCCCATGCCTTTGCCCGCATACGGCCCGCCGATATGAAATCCTTGAAGGAATATCCCTTTATCGGCATACGCGACTTGTTTGTTTTTCGCGACACTTTCTTGCTGGCTACTTCGGGTGGGGTATATCGTTTCGATGGCAAAAGTTTGCAATCCTATTTGCCCGGTTTCAGTCACCCGGTGCTTACTTTGCTGGAATTCCGGGGGTATTTACTTATTTGCACCGACGGCTTCGGATGCTACATGGTGCGCAACCGGCGACCCGTCTTGTTGGAACACACCGATTACTTGTCGGTTCAGTCGGGTTTTGTGCGTGGCGACGAACTTTTTTTGGCCACAAGCAAGGGCGTTTTTCGCTTCCTCACCAGGGATTCCGTTCCGCGGCTCCGGGCCGTTTATACCCGGTTTCACGGCTTGGCTTCCACGCCTGTGCGCGATGTATATGTAACCGGCAACGACCTTATTGCCACCGGAAACAAAGGCGTAAGCATCATCCCGCTCGACAAGCTGTCGCCGCCTTCGCAATTGGTGGACTTGTATTGGGAAAACGTCCGGGCCGGAGGAAAACCCCTGCGCAACGGCGCATCGGTTCCCTACCGTAAAGGCCTTCAACTGACCGCCCGCGTGGGTATGATTGAATTTTCGGGCGAAAAAACACCCAAATTTGCCTATCGCCTGCTCCCACTCCAAAACCAATGGATGGAAACCGGCAGCGACCGGCTGACCTTCTCCCAGTTGCCTCCCGGTGATTACCGCCTGCAAATCCACAAGGAAAACAAACAAACCGAATTCCGTTTTTCAATCTTGCCCCTATGGTGGCAACGCACAGGAACACGCATCGCCGGATTACTCCTTTTCAGCGTGTTGGTGGGATGGAGTGTTTGGAGTTTAGCACGGCGCTACCAACGCAACCAAACCCGGCGGTTGTTGCGCGAAAAACAACTGACCGAATTACAGCTACGCGCTTTGCGCAGCCAAATGAACCCTCATTTTGTTTTCAATGCCTTGGCTGCCATCCAGAATTTTATAGGACAAAACGATATTAAAAATTCCAACCGCTACTTGGTCAAATTTTCCAAACTCATACGTCGATTTTTCGAAATTTCCGAATTGGATGACATCGGTTTGGACGAGGAAATTCAGCTGTTGCGCAATTATCTCGACATCGAACGCCTGCGTTTCGGCCGGCGCTTTTCCTATTGTGTGGACATCGAGGAAGGCCTGGACCCTTCCCGCCTGCGCATACCCACCATGCTTCTGCAACCGGTGGTGGAAAATGCCCTTGTTCACGGCCTCTTCAACAAGGAAGGCCCCGGCCGTTTATGTTTACGATTCCGCAAGGCGGGAAACCGCAGCATCGTAGTCGAAATCGAAGACGATGGCATTGGCATTCGCCAAAACCGCAAACAGAAAAACAAGCGTTACCGTTCGTCGCATATCCTGAAAAACCGTATCTATTTCCTGAACCAATCCGGCAAATGGAACATCCGGTTTACCACCCGCGAAGCTTTCCCCGGAAATCCCTTTCCCGGCACCCTTGCACGTTTTCAAATCACAAAGCTATGAAACCAATGAATCTTACCGCCGTGTTGGTGGACGACGAACAATCCACCCTCCAAACCTTGGAACGTCAATTGAATGAACTTTTTCCCCACATGGAAATTCGCCAATCATTCCACCGGCCCGAAGACGCCCTTCGCTTCTTGCGTGAATCCGCCAATCAACCCGATATTGTTTTTCTCGATGTCCAAATGCCCCGCATGGACGGATTGGAACTCCTGGCACAACTGGGCGAAATCCGCTTTCAACTCATCTTTGTAACCGCCCATCCCCAATATGCCCTGGACGCCATCAAGCACTCGGCGGTGGACTACATCCTCAAACCCATCGACCCGGACGATTTGCAGGCGGCCGTCCAAAAAGCCGTCGAACGCATCCGTCAAAACCGCGAACAGGAACAAACCCGCGAACTCATTGCCCTGCTGGGCGAAAACATTCGCGCCGCAGGTAAAATCATTGTGCCCACCCCTACGGGACTCTCGTTTATTCCGGTGGACGAAGTGCTGCACATCGAGGGCACCGAAGGTTATACCAAATTCCACCTGACCGACGGCTCGGAACTGCTCAGTTCCTACAACATCGGCAAGTTTGAGAAAAAACTCGACCAACGCGTGTTTTTCAAATGCCACAAATCGCACATTATCAACATCCACAAGGTGCGCAGCTACGAAAACGAGGGCTACATTGTGCTGGAAAACAACTATCGTGTGCCCATTTCCCGGGCCAACCGGAAATTTTTCCTGGACTTGTTCCAATAAAAAAAACCGCCCCATAGATTGAGGCGGCAATGTAGTGGAGCCGGAGGGACTCGAACCCTCGTCCGGTCAGGCATTCGGCAGGTTTTCTACATGCTTAGTCTGCGTTTGGTTTTCGTCCGGAAGCTGCCCGCAGACAGGCCACTTCCGGCTTAGCTCCTACGGGTTTCGGAACGGCTTAGGAGCATCGCCGATCCTAGGTTTACTTTTACGGAGCCCCTGTGCCGGATGCCGTAAACCAAGGCCTCCGAGGGACTTCTCGCCTTCCCGCCTTGCGGGAACGTTGGCCGTAATCCCTACTGTGCTTCGGGATTAGGCAGCGAGTGCAAAGTTAGCTTCGCCGTTTATTGTTTCCGGGACTTGATTAACGAGGCAATCCCAACCTCGGCATGCTAACCTGTCAAAGAACCTGCCGTCGAAACCGTTCGGCCCCGTGTTTTCGTTTGCAAAGATAGTGCCAAAATCGGGTTTTGTCAAGTGTTTTTAGGGCGCCCGGCTGCCTGCGTTCGGGGCGCCGCCGGCGGGCGAAGCCCGCTGCGGATGGCCGGATGTTGAACCGGACTTATCCGCGCCCCGGCCCCGCGGCTTCGCCGCGGGGCCGGGGCGATGGCTAATTTTCAAACGTTTGCATCCGGCCATCCGCCCGGCGCGCTGCTGCGCGCCGCGGCGGCGCCACGGCAATCGCTTCGGCCGGCGGAGCGTCCTCCCGCTTGCCGTTCCTCACGCGGCAGCCGCCGGGCTGTCCGCTTAAATTCGCCTTGGCGAATGCCGTGGTTTTGCGCGGGCTGCGCCTGCTGCTTGCCCGCGCCCGCCCGTGCGTGGGGCTTCCCATTGTCAGCCTCCTCCGGGCGGAAAACCATCGGCATCGCCGTCGGCTCATACCGCTTCCATCCCTGGCGCTTGGACTCGGGCGGCAGGCCGCCCTCGAATAATGAATATCGAACCGATGATTTATCGATTTACGATTTGCGTTCTCATATTGTAAACATTGAAGTAGCGTGTTATTTCGAAGAAGTGCCCGAAGGGCGCGACTGAGAAATCTCTACACGGATGCTTCATCCGGGGCGGAATTTTACGTTACTAATGTCCAATCCATGATGAGATTCCTTCCCGACCTGCGGTACGGGACAGGCTGTCGCCGCAGCACGGATCGGTCGGAATGAACTGTGTTATTTTCCAAATTTTATTTATTGAATTTTATCATTTAGCTTTTTGATAAGTGTTAAAAGGGGTTGGTTCATGATTTGGATCATAAGGTCTTCCACTTTTCA
>JALWYR010000120.1 GCA_027003085.1 Flavobacteriales bacterium | reverse complement strand
TGCCCAATCCCGATGCGGAGCAATTGGCCGAAATAGCCATCCAAACCGCCGATGCGGCCAAAACCTTCGGTATCAATCCGCGCGTGGCCATGCTCAGCTATTCGTCGGGCAGTTCGGGCAAAGGCGCCGACGTGGAAAAAGTGCGCAAAGCCACCGAATTGGTCAAAAAGCAAAGACCTGATATTCTGGTAGAAGGGCCCATCCAATACGATGCGGCCGTGGACCCCGAAGTGGGCCGGAAAAAAATGCCCGATTCGCCCGTGGCCGGCCGTGCCAATGTGCTCATCTTTCCCGACCTGAATACCGGCAACAATACCTACAAGGCCGTGCAGCGCGAAACAGGTGCCTTGGCCATCGGACCCATGCTGCTGGGACTCAAAAAACCGGTCAACGACCTGAGCCGCGGCGCCACGGTGGACGATATATACAATACCATATTGCTCACGTCCATTCAAGCGCAACGAAACGATGAGCAGGAAACAGGACAAAGCGAAAAACCGAAAGCCGAAGCCGGCTTGACAAAATAAAATTATTGCTTATCTTTATTTCCAATTTTAAAACGACCCCAGATGTGGAATAACCGTTATTCCGAAGAGCTGAAAAAAATCCTGATCGAAGGCAAACATTTGGCCAACCAATCGGGACAAATGCAGGTGGGCACCCATCATTTGGTGGTGGCCATACTGCAACATATCGAGGTGCTGCCCGATTTGGAATATGTGCTGGCACCCTATTCCGACGAAGTTTTGGCCGACATCGAAGAACGGATGATGCGGCTCGACACTGCGGCCGAATCCACCCAAATGCCCGGTTTTCAAAACGATTCCACCGTGGCATTGACCCGTCAGTCGGCCATTGCCCTCAAACGGGCCCAACTGTTGTCGATGCAAATGAAGGAGGACGAAGTTTATCCTATTCATTTGATACTGAGTATTTTGCAAAACCGCAATGACCCGGCGGCACAAATTATGCTCAAACACAATATTTTGCCCGGTGTTTTGGAAAAACGCTATATTAAATGGCGCGACGAAGAGGAAGAAGATTTCGTGGAACCCGGCCAGGAAATCGAAGAATTTCTCAACGAGCTGGAAAACGATGACGACAGTCGCCGCGAGCCCACCGGACGTCCGGGAAAACCTGCGGGCAAGAAAAACAAAACGCCCGTATTGGACAATTTCGGTCGCGACCTGACCAAATTGGCCGCCGAAGGGAAATTGGATCCCGTAGTGGGCCGCGAAAAGGAAATCGAGCGGGTGTCGCAAATCCTGTCGCGCCGCAAAAAGAACAACCCTATTCTTATCGGTGAGCCGGGCGTGGGTAAATCGGCCATTGTGGAGGGCTTGGCCCTGCGCATTGTTCAAAAGAAAGTTTCCCGCGTGCTGTTCAACAAGCGCATTGTGGCCTTGGATTTGGCCAGCTTGGTGGCCGGCACCAAATACCGCGGCCAGTTCGAAGAGCGGATGAAAGCCCTGCTCAACGAATTGACCAATAACAAGGACGTGATTATTTTTATCGATGAAATTCACACCTTGGTGGGCGCGGGCGGAGCCCAAGGTTCATTGGATGCATCCAATATGTTCAAACCCGCCCTGGCCCGCGGCGAAATTCAAACCATCGGTGCCACCACCTTGGACGAATACCGTCAGTATATCGAAAAGGACGGCGCCTTGGCCCGACGTTTCCAAATGGTGATGGTGAACCCCACCACGGTGGAAGAAACCGTGCAAATCCTGCATAACATCAAAGACCGCTACGAGGAACATCACAATGTGGTTTACACCGACGACGCCATCGAAGCGGCCGTTAAACTGACCAACCGTTATATGACCGACCGCTACCTGCCCGACAAGGCCATCGACGCCCTGGACGAAGCCGGCGCACGTGTGCATTTGCAAAACATCATTGTGCCCGAATATGTCAAGTCCTTGGAGGACAAACTGGAACAGGTGCGCGAAGAAAAAAACCAAGCCGTGCGCAAGCAGGATTTTGAACGCGCTGCCGCCCTTCGCGATTCCGAGAACAAACTGAAAAACCAACTCAAAATCGCCCAACGCAATTGGGAGGCCGATATGAAAAACCATCCCGAAACGGTGGATGAGGAAAACATTGCCGACGTGGTATCCATGATGACCGGCATTCCGGTCAACCGCATCGCTGAGGCCGAAAGCAGCAAACTGCGCAAATTGCCCGAAATCATCAAGCAACAGGTGATTGGGCAAGACGAAGCCGTGGAAAAAGTGGTCAAGGCCATCCAACGTAACCGTTTGGGATTGAAAGACCCCAACAAACCCATCGGTTCGTTTATTTTCCTGGGCCAAACCGGTGTGGGCAAAACCCAATTGGCCAAGGTGCTGGCCAAGGAATTGTTCGACAGCGAAGATGCCCTGACACGCATCGATATGAGCGAGTATATGGAAAAATTCAGCGTGTCGCGGCTCATCGGTGCGCCTCCGGGTTATGTGGGCTACGAAGAAGGCGGCCAACTGACCGAAAAAGTGCGCCGCAAACCCTATTCGGTAGTTTTGTTCGACGAAATCGAAAAGGCCCATCCCGACGTGTTCAACATTTTGCTTCAAATTTTGGACGAAGGCGCCATTACCGACAGCATCGGCCGCCGTATCGACTTCCGCAACACGGTGATCATCCTCACGTCCAACGTGGGCGCGCGCCAGTTGAAAGATTTCGGCGAAGGCGTGGGCTTCGGCACTTCGGCACGCAAGGCCCAGGCGGACGAGCACGCCAAAGGCATCATCCAAAAGGCCCTGAAAAAAACCTTTGCGCCCGAGTTTCTTAACCGCATCGACGACATCATCATTTTCAACCCGTTGAGCAAGGAACACATCGAAAAAATCATTGACATCGAGCTCAAAAAATTGTTCAAGCGCATCAAGGAAAGCGGTTACGAACTGGAAATTACGCCTGCGGCCAAGCGGTTTATTGCCGACAAAGGTTACGACCGTCAATACGGAGCCCGGCCGCTCAAACGGGCCATCCAAAAATATGTGGAGGATTTGCTGGCCGAGGAGATTTTGGACCAACACGTCCACGAGGGCGACAAGGTGATTTTGGACTACAAGGAGGGCGACGAGCGTCCCACGGTGCACGTGGAAAAGGGACAGCAGGATTCGCCGGCCGAAACATCCGGCAACTGACCGGGCCCCGTAGTTTAACGGATAAAACAACGGTTTCCTAAATCGTCGATCCGGGTTCGATTCCCGGCGGGGCTACTTTTATATCCTAACGGTTTTAATAATATGTGCCATTTCAGTTTTAACAAAAACCCCCGCAAAGCGGGGGATTTTGTTAAGCTTCGTTTGCCGCCGTGGCAGCGGTTTTCTTTTTCTTGCGCGGCCGGGTTTTGCCATAGGTGCCACGCCAGATTTTTCCGCGCCGGGTTTTACGATCTCCTTTTCCCATAACAATGATTTTGGTGCAAAATTAAATATTTTCACTTATCCGATAACACCCAATTCCTTACCCACCTTTTCAAAAGCCGCCAAGGCCTTGTCCAAATGTTCGGTTTCGTGAGCCGCCGACAATTGCACGCGAATGCGTGCCTTGCCTTTGGGCACCACCGGATAAAAGAAGCCTATCACATAGATGCCTTCGTCAAGCAAGCGGTCGGCCATTTTTTGCGAAAGCACGGCATCGTAGAGCATCACCGGAATAATGGGCGATTCCGAACGGCCGATATCAAAGCCCAAGCGTTCCATACCTTGCTTAAAGTAGGCCGTATTGCGTTCCAGTTTGTCTTTGAGCGAAGTGTCTTTCATAATCCGCCTGAAAACCGACAAAGCGCCACCCACGATTTCGGGCGCCAAAGAGTTGGAAAACAAATAAGGCCGCGAACGCTGGCGCAGCATTTCGATGATTTCCTTGTGGCCGGTGGTGTAGCCGCCCATGGCACCGCCCAAGGCCTTACCCAAGGTGCCGGTAATAATATCCACCCGGCCCAACACGTTTTTCAGTTCCACCGTGCCGCGTCCGGTTTCACCCAACACGCCGGTGGCATGGGATTCGTCCACCATGACCAGGGCATCGTATTTGTCGGCCAGGTCGCAAATTTTGTCCAATTGGGCCACAATGCCGTCCATGGAAAACACGCCGTCGGTAACGATGATTTTAAAGCGATGTCCATTGTCATTGGCTTCCTGCAATTTGGCTTCCAGGTCGGCCATATCGTTGTTTTTGTAACGGTAACGTGCCGATTTGGTCAGCCGGACGCCGTCGATAATCGAAGCGTGGTTCAATTCGTCGGAAATGATGGCGTCTTCGGGGCCAAGCAAGGGCTCGAACACGCCGCCGTTGGCATCAAAAGCCGCAGCATAGAGAATGGCATCGTCGGTGCCGTAAAATTCGGCTATGGTATGTTCCAATTCCTTGTGAATATCCTGCGTTCCGCAAATAAAACGCACCGACGCCATACCGTAGCCGCGCAAATCCAGAGTTTGAATGGCGGCCTGCTTGACGCGTTCGTCGTTGGCCAGGCCCAAATAGTTGTTGGCGCAGAAATTGAGCACTTTACGACCGTCGCTCAGCGTAATTTCGGCCCCTTGGGGTGAGGTAATAATACGTTCGCGCTTAAAAAGACCGGCCGCATCGATTTCGCGCAGCGTTTGTTGCAAATGATTTTTAAATTCGGAACTATACATATGCGTAGGTGTTTTCTACAAATTTACTCAAATCGGCCGAATTTTTTCTGCCGGTTGTTACATGAATGCAATAATTATTTTCAGGGCGCCCGGCTGCCGGCGTTCGGAGCGCCGCCGGCGGGCGGATGCCCGCAGCGGACGGCCGGACGTGAGGCGGGTTTATCGACGCCCCGGCCCCGCGGCGAAGCCGCGGGGCCGGGGCGTCCCGTTGATTTTCAACCGGATATGTCCGGCCATCCGCACGGCGCGCTTCGCGCGCCGCGGCGGCGCCACGGGTTCCGCTTCGGGACGGCGGAGCGCCCTTGCGGAAACCCGTTTCCTCACGGCGTTGCAGCAGCCATCACTTTATGCTTGCTGCAACGCCTGGCGGCAGCCGCCGGGCTGTCCGCTTAAATTCGCCTCACGCCACACTTGCCCTGCATACGCGGCGGTGCGGCTTCCCGCTGTCAGTCACCCCGCCGCGGCAGGGCTACGGTGACGTTTCGGCTCATACCGCTCCCATCCCTGGCGCTTTTTGGCGCGCGATAAATCGCGCTTGAATATCGAACACCGAACAGATGATTTATCGATTTTCGATTTGACCTATCCTATTGTAATCATTGAAGGCAATGTGTCATTCCGACGGAGCCGCGTAGCGGCGACGAGGAATCTCAACACGGATATTTCATCCGAGGTGGAATATTACGTTCCTATTGTCCAATCCGTGAAGAGATTCCTCGTCGTTTTGCCTTGCTGACGCCAGGCAAAACTCTGTCGGAATGATATCGTTCGCCTATTTTAAACATTGAAGGAGAGGATTTACACCCAAGGGATTGATGAGGAGTCTAAATACAAATGTTACAATGTTTTTCCGGATTCCCGCCTTCGCGGAAATGACATATAGGAGCAACACGGGGGAAACCTCCCGCTCCGTAGGTATTCCACTCATCCTTTGGGTATTGATGGAAAAAATCCAAGATTCGCGAAGCGAATAATAAAATCTTTTTCATCGAAATAGGCGGGCAAAATTTGGAAACCCGGGGCGCAGCCCGCCAAATTTTGACCGCGGTTTTCGGGGCGTCATAAATTTTACTCCTATGACGCCCCGAAAAATTTATTGAAAAAGTGCCCTTTTCTTTGTTCGGCGAAGCCGAACAAAAAACATTTTTAATCATTGTTGTCCGGTAAACTTTTAGAAAGATAAAAAGCGAGGGTTGAAAAATTCAGCCCTCGCTCGTAGCTTTGCTGTGTAATAAAAAAACAAAAAAGCTATGAGCAAAGATAGAAATTTTACCG
>JALWYR010000119.1 GCA_027003085.1 Flavobacteriales bacterium | reverse complement strand
TCAATCCTGGGGTAGGATGCCAATTTTTGATAATCATGCCCCGTTAAATATTGTTGAACCCCTGCCAAAACAATATGATCAAATTTTAGCGATGAAATAATTTCAGGAATCAGCCGAAAATAATCCTTTCCCAATTCCGGCACAAAAAAAGTCAGTTGTTTAAAATTTAAAACTAACGATGTCAATCCCGTCTCATTACCACGGAGGCCATAGATCAAAAGTCGTGCTTGGGAATACCGTTTATGCAGAAAATCAATGAGTTTAGCTAATCCCGCCCCCTTATCATTATCGACAAAAACACCAAGGTGTGCTATTTTTGTTCCATTTGAAACATTCCAAACCAAATCCCGAAGTGCACGACAAACCGGAAAATCCGTTAATATTTCCGGCTTATCGGTTACGCCGAAGACCAAAAGCTTGGCTTGTCCGGCATCGGGAAATGAGCTTTTTGTATGCCAATCAATAGGATGATTGTGCAAACCTTGGATACTCACGGGTAAAAAGACTTCTTCCAACACAACGGTTACTTAAACAAAGATTGGATTTGATCCAAGGTGATTTTTCCGGGGTCGGTATCCCGGGGCAACATTTTACGTTTGCCATCAGGTGCATAAGCATATAACCTGCCCCACCCTCCTTTGCGGATGGAATAACCTCCTTCGAAGCTGCGAAGGGTATTTTTCTTGTCTTTTTCCTCTTTGGCCTTGATCAGTTCACGGATGTCTTCTTCGGTCAGGGAAGCAGGATCGGTATTCCGCGGCAACGGAATGTTCATATTGTTCCATTTCAAATAACGCCCGTAACGTCCCGAGGCCAACACCACAGGATGACCGTCAATTTCGGCCAAAGGTTTATCGGCCTGCTGTTTTTGCATTACAACCGCCCGTGCGTCGTCGGCCGTCATTTGTAGCACGTCCATGTGTTTGGGGACATTATAGAATTTGCCTTTGTATCGAATATACGGCCCGTATTTTCCTATACCCAATACCATATCTTCTCCTTCCAACTGTCCCACCACCTTGGGCAAGGCCAACAAAGCCACGGCTTGTTCCAGCGTAACATCCATCAAACTCATTCCGGGCAACAAGGACGCGTATTTGGGTTTCTTGCCTTGTAAACTTTGGCCCATCTGAATCATTGGGCCGTAAGGGCCGAATTTGGCATAAATTTTCTCGCCCGTTTGGGGATGGGTGCCCAAAAAGCGTTCGCCCTTGGCCCGTTTGCTCTCGGATTCCACCTTGGCCACCACCGGCGCAAAGGCCTCATAGAAAACCCGGATGGGTTCATGCCAATCCTTTTCGCCACGTGCAACCTTATCGAATTCTTCCTCCACATTGGCCGTAAATTGGTAATCCATAATATCGGCAAAATGTTCGGCAAGAAAATCCGTTACAATAAATCCCATATCGGTGGGAAGCAACTTATTTTTTTCGGCACCGTAACGCTCCTTGGTTTTTTGTTCGGTGATGTTGCCGTCCTTCATGACAATCTGTAAAATGCTGCGTGTTTTGGCAGGAACGGACTTTCGTTCCACATAACCGCGGCGTTGTATGGTGGAAATAATAGGTGCATAGGTCGAAGGGCGGCCAATACCCAATTCTTCCAGCTTGCGAACCAAAGACGCCTCGGTATATCGCACCGGCGGACGACTGT
>JALWYR010000118.1 GCA_027003085.1 Flavobacteriales bacterium | reverse complement strand
CGCAGCTATATTCGTTTCCGGGTTCGGGCTCCGGCTCCGGTTGACACATACTACCCATAGTGAGGAACGCTATGGCAACGGGAATAAAAAATTTCAAATGTTTAAACATAATAAATGGTTTTTGGGGGTTGATTTATAATACTTGGTCGATTTGGACACAAAATTCGGCTTCGATGCCGTTGCCGGTTACGTCCAACCGGAATTCTTGTCCTGCTTGCGTTCCGGCTCGTTGGCAAGTGACGGTAACTTGATAGGTATCGGTACCATTGAGGACGATACGTCCGGGTCCGCTTTGTCCTTCGTGAATCACCGTGGTGGTAAAGAAGAAGCTAAAATTTTGATTTTCGACAATTTCGATACCCGGCTGACCGTCGGGGCCGTTGTTGCCGGTGAACAATTGTACGGAAAGTTGGCTGTCGGGCACCAGGGTTTGGGTGGTGGCATTTTGGTCGGTGGTATAGGTCAAACCGTCATAGTCGCAAGTGTCTTCATTGGGGGCGGGGGTGTTGTCGTTGTCGCAGGCGGCAAACAGGCCGGCCACGATGAATAAACCGAGGATGATTTTTTTCATTGAATTAGTTTTTGATGAGTTGTGTGGTAAAGTTTTGATTTACGGTGCTTAGTTGCAGCAAATAAAGTCCGCCGGGCAGCCGGTTTACGGGGATACGGTTGTCGCCGGGCTGTAATTCTTGGCGTAAAATGATTTTGCCGGAGGCGTCGCTGATTTGTAACGATCCTTTTTGGATGCTGTGAATTTGCAATATGTCTTGTACGGGGTTGGGATAAACTTGGAAATAATCTTCCATAAGGGTTTCCACGTCCACATAAGCATCACACTGTGTATAGTTTAGCACATAATGCGCCGTATTGTCAATAGCATTGGGCCAGTGGCTGTTCATATAACCGGGCTCGTTTACATAAACACATGCGAGGTTGGGATTGTTGGTGGCATTCAAATATATCATATTCACATTGTTGCCGTTTTGTAAATTCAAGCTGTCCAATTGATTGTTGTTACATTTCAGATAGTTTAGCGAAGTATTGTAACCGAGATTCAGGGTGGTTATTTGATTCGAAAAACAATAGAGTTTTACCAAATTTTCGTTGTGTTCCACGTTCAAGCTGCTCAAATGATTGTTTTCGCAATGCAGATACATCAAAGAAGAATCATCATCGGTATTTAGTGAGGTCATTTGGTTGTTGTTGCATACGAGATTGTATAAACTCGGATTACGACTTACATCCAAATTATCAATTTGATTAAAATCGCAAAATAGTAGTTCCAATTGGGTATTTTGGCTTACATCCAAAGTGGTTAGTTGATTGAAATTGCAGAGCAAATAAACCAACGCTATATTTTGACTTACATTCAGGGTGGTGAGTTGGTTATGGTTACAGTTCAGATTAACCAAAGCGGTATTTTGGCTCAAATCCAAACCGCTCAAAAGATTATACCGGCAATTCAAATCGGTCAATGAAGTGTTTTGGTCGAGATTCAAGCTGGTGATTTGGTTGTGCGAACAGTTCAAATTTTGCAAGGTGGAAAAATCCTCAATGCCGGTAAGGTCGCTGATGTTTCGACTACTGATATTCAAATAGGTAACCACATTGATTATATTTGTAGGAACCGTGTCGTTCATTACACCGTCGCCCATGCTATTGGCATCGCCGATGCTTACGGGACTTCCTGCGGCCGTATGGGTTTCCAAATAGTTTTCAAAATGGTCATCGGGCACGTAGGTTTGTTGGGCGGATAGGCCGAGGGTGGCCGAAAGGACAAAATGTAAGAGTAATTTTTTCATAACCGAGAGGTTTAAGCGGGATAAAAATCCCTGATTATTATTGACAAACCTAACGGAAAACCGTGCGGACCCAAGCTGTGCTTGTTTTTATGACGGAGGTGGTATAAGGAATGACTTGTTTGGTTGGACGAACGGTAAAGACGAACAATAAAGTTTCAGAAAAGTAATCACACTGCAAAAAACACAAGAATCCAATGTCCATTTTAGCAGCTTAACACTTAATAGATTGATTCAATTACCAAACGGCACATTTTGGCTCTTTAAATCCTGACCTCTGTTACTTTTGCTGCACAATTATTTTGTATCTTGCATCCGACCCTAAAAAATCAATACCGATATGAAAATAGGAACCATAAAGGAAACCCGTCCCGGCGAACGCCGCGTGGCGCTCACTCCTTCGGTGGTGCGCGACCTTACGGGCAAAGGTTTCCAAGTGCTGGTGGAATCCGGCGCAGGATTGGATGCCCACTTCCAAGACGATGAATACCGCGAAGCGGGTGCCAGCGTTACTTCCAAAAAGGAAGTGTTCGAACAAGCGGACGTGATTGTCAAAATTAACCCGCCATCCGACGAAGATTTACCTCTGTTCCGCAAAGGCCAAATATTTGTAGGTCTGCTGTTTCCCTACAACAATCCCGAACTTACCAAAACCCTGGCCGAAAAAGGCGTTACGGCCTTTGCGATGGAACTGATTCCCCGTATTTCGCGTGCTCAGAATATGGACGTGCTCAGCTCCCAAAGCAACCTGGCCGGCTATAAGGCCGTGATCATCGGCGCCGATGCGCTGGAAAAAATCTTTCCGTTGATGATGACCGCCGCCGGAACCATTCGTCCGGCCCGCGTGTTGATCTATGGCGTTGGCGTGGCCGGATTGCAAGCCATTGCCACAGCCAAACGCCTGGGCGCCATTGTCGAAGCCACCGACATCCGCCCCGAAACCAAAGAAGAAGCCGAATCGCTGGGCGCCAAATTCATCCAAGTGGAAGACGCCGACCTCAAAGATGTGTCCGAAGGCGGCTACGCCAAAGAGGCCAGCGAAGAATTCCTTCGCAAGCAAAAGGAAGCCGTGGACAAATCCCTGTTCCAAGCCGACCTGGTCATCACCACCGCCTTGGTCATGGGACGTAAAGCTCCGCGGCTTATCACCGAAGAACAAATCAAACAAATGAAACACGGCGCCGTCATTGTGGATATGGCCGTGGAACAAGGCGGAAACGTGGAACTCAGCCGCCCGGACGAAATTGTTACCAAGCATGGGGTTACTATCATTGGCAAAACCAACCTGCCTTCACTGCTGGCCGTTAATGCCAGTGAACTCTACGCCAAAAACATGTATAATTTCCTCACCTTCCTGATGCCCGAAGGCGAACCCAAAATCGACTTGGACGACGAAATCATCGACGGCACCCTGACCGTTTACCAAGGCCAAGTGCGTAAATCCTAAATATTGCAGTCAAAACACAAATAATTATGAACGCATTTTTTGAATTTATCAACCAAAATATCGAAATGACCTACATCGTCATTCTGATGATTTTTGTAGGTATCGAACTGATCAGTCATGTTCCCGCCGTGCTGCACACGCCGCTTATGTCCGGCGCCAATGCCATCCACGGCGTGGTAATCATCGGTGCCATCCTGGTGATGTTGCACATGGACCCGCAGAATTATGCCGGCTTGGCCATCGGTTTTGTGGCGGTGGTATTGGGGACGCTCAATGTGGTGGGTGGCTTTGTGGTAACCGACCGCATGCTCGAAATGTTCAAAACCCGTAAATAATCTGCCATGACCACACAAGCACTCCTGAATATCGCCTACCTGATTGCCGCGGTTACCTTTATGACGGGCATGAAAATGCTCGGAAGCCCCAAAACCGCCCGCAAAGGCAACCTGATTGCCGCCGTGGGTATGGGTATTGCCATATTGGCCACCATTTTCCTGCATGACAAGCAGGTTTCCGGCATGATTTACGGATTGATTTTTGCCGCCATCATCATCGGAACCTTTATCGGCTGGTATATTGCCGTAAAGGTGGAAATGACCAAAATGCCCGAATTGGTTTCGTTCTTCAACGGCATGGGTGGCGCCACGGCCGCGCTTATCGGATTGTTGGAATATGTCCATAACACGGATTCGGCCTACAAAATCTCCATGATTGTGGCCGGCCTGCTTATCGGTAGCGTTTCCTTCGCCGGAAGTATGATAGCCTGGGCCAAGCTCAGCGGCAAAATGCGCAAACCCGTTCGTTTGCCTTCCTACAATATTATCAACACCATCTTACTCCTTATCACCATTGCCTTGGCCGTGTATATCGCCGTGGAACGTCCCGCTTCGCCGGTGATGCTCTATGTGCTCTTTGCATTGGCTCTGCTCTACGGCGTGATGTTCGTGCTTCCCATCGGCGGTGCGGATATGCCCGTGGTGATTTCGCTGTTGAACTCCTTTACCGGCCTGGCGGCTGCCTTCGGCGGTTTCCTTTATGATAATATGGCCATGCTTACCGGCGGTGTGCTGGTGGGCTCGGCAGGAACCATCCTCACCATTGCCATGACCAAGGCCATGAACCGCTCCCTGGCCAACGTGATTTTCGGCGGATTCGGCGACACGAACGTGGCCGGCGGTGGTGGTGATGCCACCCAAGGAACGGTCAAATCCATCACACCTTCCGATGCGGGCATTCTGCTCAATTATGCCAACAACGTCATCATTGTGCCCGGCTACGGACTGGCCGTGGCCCAAGCCCAACACGCCATTCACGAACTGGAAGAACTGCTCGAAAGCAAGGGCGTCAATGTCAAATACGCCATTCATCCGGTGGCGGGCCGTATGCCCGGACACATGAACGTCCTCCTGGCCGAAGCCAACGTGGACTACGACAAGTTGGTGGATATGGACGACATCAACCCGCAGTTCAAAAACACCGATGTGGTGCTGGTGGTAGGCGCCAACGATGTGGTCAACCCGGCGGCCAAGACCAATCCCGGCAGTCCCATCTACGGCATGCCCGTGCTCGATGTGGAAGATGCCAAAAACGTGATTGTGCTCAAACGAAGCATGAAACCCGGTTATGCGGGCATCGACAACGAACTGTTCTACTACCCCAAAACCTCCATGCTCTTTGGCGACGCCAAAGACAGTATCACCAAAATCATCAACGAGGTAAAAAACATGTAAACACAAGTGTTTGACCATGGCACAACCGCCTTCCTAAGCGAGGGCGGTTGTTTTTTTGACTCCTGTCCTAAATGGCAGTTTAAATACCCGGAATGTTTCACTTCGTGACCAACATACCCATGCCTATCGCGCCACCTAGGGGCCCGCTTTGTTTTGTCCGGTTGGCTGCGAATTTCTTAGCGCATTAGTTTCGCTCGAAGGGGTTGCCGACTCGCTATCCGAGCCCGGCTCAATCTTTCCTGTTGCTTCTTAATGTGCGGAATTTGCGAATGGATTTACAGAGGAGATGTTTTGTGTAGTCAAGTTAAACACCCGGAGTTATGAAAACGCTATAAGCCCCGGCCTTTTTCCTGCAACAATGATGGTTTGGTTTAATTTAAAACTAAAAAAAATCTAAAAAAGTTTAAACACGTCAAATCTGTTAGATTTAAAAACATTTTTGCAAATGGATATACTTCTCCCGCTAAGGTTATTAAGCCGGTGAATTTATTGATGATTTTTGAATTTTTCTCAGGCCATAGCCAATAGGGCGGCAGGTTCCAACCAGTTCCCTTTGTAGTAATAATTTTTATTTCGACCTTTCGTCTGCTCCTGACCATCTTTCCCGGAACAAGAATAAACCAATTCCTGATTGTTTTATGTTCTTGCCGTCGGAACAGAAAATGCTTTCAACGCATAACAACCGACAAGTTGTAGGCAAAACCTGTCGGTTCAGAAATTTACCAATAGGATTTAGTCCTGCATACCTGGTAATCTTACTTCCTTTAAAAGAGTGATTTACAGTCTTGATTTTACCGGTTATTTTTCTTCGTATTTTTCATTTTAAAAGTAAAAATAGGTATAATAGACAAAAAGTAGGCTGTTTTTAGTTTGATTTTTTCATGTGGACAAAAAGTAGGCTGGTTTTTTATGTTCGATTTTTGTCCAATATTTTTTCTTTTTATAGTTTAGCTGTGTCAAGTTA
>JALWYR010000117.1 GCA_027003085.1 Flavobacteriales bacterium | reverse complement strand
ATTCTTATCATTCGTAAAAAGAGCAATAAAAATATACCAGCCCAATCCATACCGCAATGGGTATGTCCTATGAGCAAAACGCCATTGATTCCGGCCGGTAAATGCTATTATTATTCGCCCGATGGTTTGCTGGCTTATCCTGTTATTTCCGGTATTCCTATTCTATTGGAAGAAAAAGCAGTCGTGGCTACACATATCACGGAATTCCTCTAACCGGATCGAATTAATTGGGCGCTTTTCCCTATCTTTACCCTAAAATTTCCACCATGTCGCAAGTGGCCAAAATATTAATATTCGCCGGTGTTTTCTTATTGTTTCTCGGACTACTGTTTTGGCTGTTCGGCAATTTGTTTTCATGGTTCGGAAAGTTACCCGGCGACATCCGTATCGAGCGGGAAAATTTTGTTTTTTATGCACCCATCACCAGTATGATTGTGGTAAGTATTCTGCTCAACATTGTCCTTTATGTGATTTTTAAACTCTGGAACCGATGAAAGATTTTTTCCTGTATTTGGTCAGCAAAACTTTTTGGAAAAACCTTGCCATTATGCTCGTTTTGAGCATACTTATTCTTGTGGGAATTTATTTTTGGCTGCTAAGCTATACCCACCATGACGAAGCCCTTACCGTTCCCGATTTCTATGGATTGCCCTACAAAAAAGCCCAAAAAATAGCCAAGAAAAACCGGATGGAATTGGTTATTTTGGATACCCTGGCCTATGACCCCGATTTACCTAAGTTCGCCATACGTGAACAAACACCGCGCAAAGGAGACAAAGTAAAAAGCGGCCGGAAAATATACGTCAAAATAAATGCCGCACGCTATCGTGATGTGGAACTTCCCAAACTGCGCGGTATCACCCTGCGGCAAGCCAAGGCCACCCTGCATGCATTGGGACTCAAAACCGGCAAAATCACCAAAAAACCTTATTTCGCCGAAGTGGTTTTGGATGTGATCCACGGGAGCGACACCCTTCGCCGCGGCGATAAACTCCCCCGCAACAGCGTGGTGGACATTGTGGTGGGCTCGGGCGAGGAGGAGTTCAAGGCCGATACTTTGACGGCCGACAGTTTGCAAACATCTGTCCAGGAAACAAACGTGCCCTCCGATGAATGATGCGGCCCGAAAACCCGGTGATGATTCCCAACCCAGGTCTCACGAACGGGACGAGCTCTACGAACATTTCCGGCTCGAAGTTCCCGCCGGCCAATCACCCGAACGCATCGACCGGTATGTTACGGCAAAGCTGGAAAACGTTTCGCGCAATAAAGTCCAAAACGCCATCAAGGCCGGCAACATGGTGGTGAACGACCGGACAGTGAAGGCCAACTACAAGGTTCGCCCCGGCGATGTGATCCGCCTGCTGCTTCCCTATGCACCTTACCGGGAACTTTTGAAACCCGAAAAAATGGATTTGGACATTGTGTTTGAGGATCAACATGTGATTGTGGTCAACAAGCCGGCTGGCATGGTGGTGCATCCGGCCCACGGGCATTACAGCGGAACACTCATCAATGGCATTTTGGGCCACGTGGAGCAATTGCCCGCCGGTAGCGGCGACGAACGTCCGGGCCTGGTTCACCGGATCGACAAAGACACTACCGGACTGCTTGTGGTGGCCAAAAACGAACAGGCCATGTATAAATTGGCCAAACAATT
>JALWYR010000116.1 GCA_027003085.1 Flavobacteriales bacterium | reverse complement strand
CCAACGCCCCCGTCATGGGTCCCAATTCCGCCTTGGGTATTCCCGGATTTGTTTGGGGTTTGATCCTCGGTTGGGTAGGTATTCTGATCGTTTATCTGGTTACCGAAGACCAGGAAGAAACCAAGAAGGCACTCTACGGATGTATTGTAGGAACCTTAGTAGGAGTGGGCTGTTACTTCCTGTATGTAGCTCTATTTGTTTCTGCCGCCGCATCAGCATCAACAAGTACCTATTAATTCCTTAATGTACCGAAACAATAAGGTACCCTTGTTTGGGTACCTTTTTTTTAGGTTAGTAATATTGTTTTTTTTTATTGATAAATATTTTTCAGAATATTCAATATTTTTCTTATTATTGAATACCACATCAAATAAAACCCGTTTACTATGAAAAAAGTGTTACTTCTTGCCGGCGTCTTTCTTATTTCTTTCAATGCCATGGCCATGAAGGCCTCATGGTTTTCCTATGACCACGCCCGTGTGGAATCCGCACTAATCAATGCCACGGTATTGGATAATTATGTTTCGACCGCTCATCTATCGGCGGATCAAATTCCTTCCGGGAATCCGATCCTTTCCAATTTTAAAGCCGAAGATAATTTACCGGCTTTGGGCCCCGACGCTCCTTTGGGTATTCCCGGATTCTGCTGGGGTTTTGTTTTTGGCGTCGTTGGAATTTTAATTGTTTATCTGGTATCGGAAGATAAACAGGAAACTCAAAATGCATTATTTGGTTGTATTGTAGTATACCTGTTGGCTGGCGGATGCTATCTGATATCCGTAGCCAGCACTTCCACAACACAGTAAAGTATTCTGTATCCAGAAGAGGCACCTCCTTGCGGGTGCCTTTTTCTTTTTGCCGTATTTTTTCTAATTTTGAGAGTGATTGAGTCGGAATTTTTTATGAGACGGCACTTTTCGCCCGGTTGCCCGAAAATCAATATATTTGTTAAACCAAGCATGAAGCCATGAGCCACCGGCGCCCCAAAATAGGACTGTTCTTCGGCAGTTTTAACCCCATTCATATCGGCCACATGATTCTGGCCAATTTTTTTGTGGAACATACCGATTTGGAACGCGTCCGGCTGGTGGTAACTCCCCAAAATCCGCTCAAAAAACGCGCCAACCTCCTGGCCGACTACCACCGGCTTTATATGGCCCGCCTGGCCGCTGAGCCCTATCCCAAAATCGAAGTTTCAACCGTGGAATTCGACCTGCCGCAACCCAACTACACGGTCATTACCCTGGCGCATTTGACAGATATGGAACCCGACAAGCAATTTGTCCTCCTGATGGGCGAGGACAATTTGGACCAACTGCCCCGTTGGCGCAACTACGAACGTATCCTGGACAATTTCGACATCTATGTTTATCCCCGTCGTGTTCCACACGACAGCCCGCTCAAAGAACACCCGCGCATTTTTTACCTTGAAACCGCCCCCATCATCGAAATTTCCGCCTCCCAAATACGCCGCGACATCCGCGCCGGCAAAAACGTCCGGCCCCTGTTGCCGCCCGAGGTTTACAAATATTTGCAGGAAATGAATTTCTACAAATCATAAATCCCCATTTCGTCGTAACTTTGAGCATCATCCAAGCAATAACGAATTATGAAAAAACTCCGCATTCTGGCCAATGACGGCCTGGCCGAAACCGCTGCCGCACGTCTCCGCGAAGCGGGCCATACGCTCTTTACCGAACATATCGATGCCGGCGATTTGGCCCGGTTTATTAACGAAAACAACATCGACGTGCTCATTGTGCGAAGTGCCACTAAGGTGCGCAAAGACCTGCTCCAACAGCTCGAACCCCTGAAACTCATCATCCGCGCCGGCGTAGGGCTGGACAATATCGACGTGAAGGATGCCGAAGCCCTGGGTATCCGCGTGCGCAACACGCCCGCCGCCTCTTCCCATTCGGTGGCCGAACTGGTGATGGCGCACCTGCTCACGGGCGTGCGCTTCCTGCACGACAGCAACCGTGAAATGCCCCTGCGCGGCGACCAGGCCTTCAAGGAACTCAAAAAACGTTATAGCAAAGGCCGCGAAGTGCGTGGCAAAACCCTGGGCATTATCGGTTTCGGACGCATCGGTCGCGAATTGGCCAAAATGGCTATCGGGCTGGAAATGAAGGTTTTGGCCTACGACCCCTATGTGGACGAAGCCGAACTCACACTCCGCTTTTTCGACGGCCAAAAGGCCGTTTTCCGCATCCGCACCGTGGATTTCGACACCGTGCTCCGGCAGTCCGATTTCATCAGCTTACACGTGCCCGCGGCCGACAAACCGCTCATCGGTGCAGCCGAAATCGATAAAATGAAGGACGGCGCAGCCATCATCAATGCGGCCCGCGGCGGCGTGGTGGACGAGGTGGCCCTCTACAAGGCCTTGGACAGCGGCAAACTCTCCTTTGCCGCCCTGGACGTGTTCCGCGACGAGCCGCAACCACCGGTTCAGTTGCTTATGCATCCCAAGCTTTCGCTTTCGCCCCACATCGGCGCCTCCACGGTGGAAGCCCAGGAACGTATCGGCGACGAAATTGTTCGTTTGATTGACGAATTGGCCCATGAGGACTGAGTTTTTATTTTTTCAGGGCGCCCCGGCGCCTGCGTTCGGGGCGCCGCCGTCGGGCGGATGCCCGATGCTGATGGCCTGCGGCCATCAGCCCGGCGCCTTTGTCGCCGCGGCGGCGCCACGGATTCCGCTTCGGGACGACGGAGCGCCCTCGCAGAAATCCGTTTCCTCACGCGGCGCCGTCGGGCTGTCCGCTCAAATGCGCCGGCGGCCCGCTCTTGCCCTGCAAACGTGGCGGACGTGGCTCCCCACTGGTCGCCCCGCCGCCTCGGCAGGCCGGCGGCGCGCCGCCGGCGCATAACCGCTCCCATCCCTGGCGCTTGGGCCCGGGCGGCAAGCCGCCCTCGATTAACGAACACCGAACAATCGAACATCGATTTGAGTATTAAAAACCGGAAATTTTAAATCGCTGATTGTTAATCGATGTTTTCCACATGGCATCACTACCAAAACCTAAACCCTCAAAACCCTTTTCCCACCACATGCGCTACACCCCCGAAAAAATATTCCGCAGCCGCCACCGCCGGCCCATCATCCTGGCCGGACTCTTGCTGGTGGTGGGCGTGATTTTTTGGAACTCCTACCTGCTGTTCCGCTACCTCAAACAGCAGGAACGTACCAAAATGGAAATTTGGAGCCAAGCGGTGGAAAAAATCATCTCCTCACCCCTCGATGCCGACATCGACCTGCCGTCCATGATTCTGATTCGCAACAAAACCATTCCCGTCATTATGACCGACAGCACCGGACGGATTATTCAAACCTACAACCTGCCCGGCATTGAAAAAGATACCGTTGCCCTGCGGCGCAAACTGGTCCAATTCGCCGCACAAAACGAACCCCTGCGCATTCAATTGGCCAACGGCTGGCAGGAACTCTACTACGGCAATTCGCGGCTTTTGAACCAACTGACCTGGTATCCGGTGATTCTCATCATCATATTCCTGCTCTTTGCCGCCGTGGTTTATCTTTACTACAAAACCACGCGCGTTTCGGAGCAAAACCTGTTGTGGGCCGGCATGGCCAAGGAAGCCGCCCACCAAATCGGCACGCCCCTTTCGTCCTTGCTCGGATGGTTGGAACTGCTCAAAACCGACCCCACGCTGGTAGAACCGGCCGAAATGGAAAAAGACATCCAACGGCTGCGCATCATTTCCGAACGTTTTGCCAAAATCGGTTCCCGGCCCAAACTCCAACCCGCCGACCTGCGCGAGTTGATACAACAAAGCGTTCGCTATTTCCGCGCACGCCGCCTGCCCGAAAATATCCGCATCCACATCGACCTGCCCGGACATCCACTTACCGCCATGCTCAATCCCGACCTGTTTCGTTGGGTTTTGGAAAACCTGATAAAAAACGCCATCGACGCCATGCCCGAAGGCGGCGAGATACGCATAGGGCTGGTCGATGAAACACCACGCGAAATCCGCATTTCGATAGCCGACACCGGAAAAGGTATTCCCAAAAACCTGTGGAAAAAAATCTTCGAACCCGGTTTTACCACCAAAAAACGCGGCTGGGGCTTGGGCCTGTCGCTGGTCAAGCGGATTGTGGAAAATTACCATCGTGGTCGTATCTTTGTCTATCATTCGGAACCCGGAAAGGGAACCGAAATACATATCAAACTGCATAAACCCATGGAAAAATGAACCGGAAAACGCTAATTACCACACTTGCCGTTCTGCTGGCAGCATTCACCCTTTCGGCACAGCAAACACCCATACCCAAATCCTTTGCCCACATCACCTACAAGGACGGAAAAATGGGCGTGGACCACCAAGGGAAATTTTATCCGGCCACAGGCGATGGAAATCCCTATTTGACCTTCGACATCATAGCCACACCCAAGGTGACGGGCTGGGAAAAAGGTATTGAACTGGATTTCGGCCGCCCCGAAGTGGAAGGCACTGTTTACTACGGGCTCATCGATGCGGCTTCGCGCTACAAAATGCCCGTTTTTTCGAAGCGCACGGCCAAAATCAAGCAAGGCAAAGCACGTATCAATCTGGACAAACTCAAAGGAAAATACGACTTTACCGGTTGGGAACAATCCGGGCTGATGCAAGTCGGCTACCGCATCATCGACAAAAAAGGCCGCATCGTGGCCGACAACCGGCAAAATGTGCTTTATCAAGACGGAAAATATATTCCCGACGTAACCCTCATCGAAGGACCCATCCTGTCCAAACCCTTGCCAGGTGGCATAACCATTTCCTTGCGCTTCGACCGGAAAACTTCCGTCCGGCTCAACATCAACGGCAAGGAATTCCGGCTGGACCAAACGCCTTCCGACCGTTTCGAAATCGACATCGACGGACTCAAACCTTCCACGGTTTACCGCTACGAAATTAGCTACGGCCCCTGGCACGAAGACTATGTTTTCCGGACGGCACCGCTCAAAGGTTGCCGGGCACCTTTTCGCTTTGCCTACGCCTCCGACAGCCGGAATGCCAAAGGCGGCGGCGAACGTAATATCTTTGGCACCAATGCCTACATCCTCAAACGCATGATGATTGCCGCCGACCGCGAAAATGCCGATTTCTTCCTCTTCACCGGCGATATGATCAACGGATATTCCAATTCGCGCGGTTTGGAAGAATTGCAATACTACAACTACAAAAACGCATTGCGCTACTATGCGCCCTATCGTCCGGTGTTTGTGGGCATGGGAAATCACGAAGCCCTTTCGCAAAGTTTCCACAAATTCGACAGCAAATCTTCCGAGCCGTGGAAACGCTACATTTCGGTGGACAAGTTTCCCTTTGCCACCGAAAGCGCCGAAGTGCTTTTTTCCGACATGTTTGCCATGCCCGAAAACGGCCCCTTGTCGGAAGACGGCGCCGCCTACGACCCTTCGCACAAAACGATCGATTTCCCACCCTACGGCGAAACGGCCTATTGGTTCGCCTACGGCAATACGGCCTTTGTGGTGCTCAATTCCAACTACTGGTACACCACCAACGAAAACTATATTCCCATCACCGGCGGAAACCCGCATGCCTACATTATGGACAAACAAATGGAATGGCTTGAAAAAACCTTGAAAAAACTGGATGCCGACCCCGACATCGACCATGTGTTTGTGTCGGTGCACACGCCGCTGTTTCCCAATGCCGGACATGCCAACAACGACATGTGGTATTTCGGCAACAACGACATCCGCCCTTGGGTGGCCGGAAAACCCGTGGACAAAGGCATCATCGAACGCCGCGATCAACTTTTGGACATCATGGTCAATCGCAGCAAGAAATTCCGCGCCGTTCTTTCGGGCGACGAACATAACTACACCCGGCTGGTGGTGGACAACTCCACCGATCTTTATCCCAAAGATTGGAAAGGCCCACGCATTAAGCTCAGCCGTCCGTTTGTGCAAATCACCAATGG
>JALWYR010000115.1 GCA_027003085.1 Flavobacteriales bacterium | reverse complement strand
GTATCAAGGATTTGACCCAGATTTTCGACCGATGCATTTTTTATGGTAATATCGGACCGGGTCATGGCGGCCAGGCCTATCCACGAACCGATTTCGATCATATCGGGCAATATGCGATGTTGGGTGCCACCCAGACGTTCCACGCCCTCAATGGTGAGCAGATTGGAACCTATTCCCGAAATACGCGCACCCATGCGGTTGAGCATTTTGGCCAATTGTTGCACATAGGGCTCGCAGGCCGCATTATAAATAGTGGTTGTTCCTTTGGCCAATGTTGCAGCCATGAGCAAATTAGCGGTTCCCGTAACCGATGCTTCGGGCAGCAGTATATAGGTTCCTTTCAGTTCGCTGGCCTCCACGCCGTAGAAATGTTCATCGGGATTAAAACGGAATTTGGCTCCCAATTTCATAAATCCTTCGAAGTGGGTATCCAAACGCCGCCGTCCGATTTTATCGCCGCCGGGCTTGGGCAAAAAAGCCCGTCCGAAGCGGGCCAAAAGCGGCCCCATAATCATCACCGAACCGCGTATGCCCGATGCCTTGGTGCGGTATTCGTCCGAAATCAAATAATCGGGATTAATATCATCGGCACGAAATGTATAGGTATCTTTACCCTGACGGCTTACTTTCACGCCCAAGCCCATCAAAATTTCAATGAGCTTTTGCACATCCAAAATATCGGGCACATTGGAAATGCTTACTTCCTCATCGGTCAGCAAGACGGCCGAAATCACTTGTAGGGCTTCGTTTTTGGCACCTTGCGGGATTATTTCGCCATGCAAACGATGGCCTCCTTGAATAACAAAAGTTCCCATTAGCGTCGGTTGTTTCGCCGGTTTTTATGATGCGATTTTTTGCGTTTTTGATAGATCAATTGCTCTTTTTTGAGCAATTCGTCGGTGCCCGGTTTAAGGTCGATTTTCCCGCCCGAAAGTTCATATAAGTGCCTGAAAATAATGGCATCGTCCACGCTTTCGCGGTTCCACTTAATATAATTTTTCTTCATGTGATTGGCAATGATCATAATAAGCGCTTCGCGTTTTTCGGGGTCGTCCATTTCCACTGCCGCACGGATAAGCTCATAAATGATTTGACCGTAGTAACGGTATTTATAACCCTTTTGGGGATAGGGCAAGCGCGGCGGTTTGGCATGCAACGCTTCGGGCACGGGTTTGGGATAGGGTGCATCCACGTCCAAATCGAAATCGGCCATCACAAACAAATGGTCCCACAACTTGTGTTCCATATCGGGAACGTCGCGCAAATGTTTGTTTTTTAAACCCATCAACCGTATAATTTCACGGGCCAAATGGTTGCGCTTTTCCCTGTCGTCCACGGTTTTCAGGTAATCCACCATTTGTTGTATCATCCGTCCGTATTCGGGAATTTTTAAAGGTTCCAAATTGGTGTTGTAATGTATATCCAAATACTCGGGAAAACCTTTGGTGTGAATGGGATAAATTTCTTGTTTTTCCGTGGAACCGTTCATATCGATTTTACGTTTTAGTTCAAGTTCCTGCATATTATCGTTCATAACTCTATATTTTTTAAATCTATTTCCAATAATCAAATCGCAATCAATCCGGGGATATCTTCCATTTTTCGGTAGCGCGAAATTATTTCATCGGGGTCATTCATCCGGGCAATAAAGCTGAGCGAAACATATTTTCCGTTCCGGGAATAATTTTGTTTGTAATCATGTTCGATGTCGGCAAAACGTTCACGTGCCTTTCGAATATTTTCTTCTTCGTTAGGCAATATAAACTTAAACATATACCTTACCGGCCAATCATGGGTCTTTTCCAATTCCTCACGCAGACGTTTATAGAATTCCTCACGGGTTTGGGCCTGAATGTCTCCGGTGGATTTATGTTGTTGTTTATCGCTTTCTTTGTTCATATTCCAGTAATTTTTGCAATAACAATTTACGCGCCATTTCTTCCAAACGCTTATCGGACTGTTCGTTATATAAACGCACGGTAAAAAGCGCCAATTCATAGAAATTTTCATAAATACGCGGGCTCAAATAAAGTGTTCCGTGTTGTCTGAAATCCAAATACAGTTCCGTAAAAGGTTCGGTAAGCGGGCCGTTGGCATTGCTGATTTGTTCGGTGTCGATGTCGATGTTTTGCAACCGGTCCAAAGGATAAAATTGTTCCTTGCCACCCAAAATATGACGGCTTTTGATGCCCTGCTCCGATACTTCGAGGCGGTATAAATGCCGTAGCATACCCGTCCAAATCATGGTCAGTCCCAATAGCCACAGCAACAATACGATGCCATACACCCAATAGCCCAAGCTTTTTTGCATACTTACAATAAGGTAAACCGTGCCACCCAAAAGCAACAATACAACGGCAAGCATTTGCACATAAATGCCCGTTCTGAATTTCGATATGCCCGGTTTGGTTTTCACTTTTTTGATCCGGTAAAGCCGGCGCGTTGCAATAATGCCTCGATGCGTGGCGGTCGTCCGGCAAATTCCTGATAGAGTTTCATCGGATGTTTGCTTCCGCCCTGCTCCAACAAACGCCGGAACTTGCGGGCGGTTTCTTGGTCAAATATAGCATTTTTTTTGAATATCGAAAAAGCATCGGCTTCCAATAGCTCGGCCCACTTGTAGGAATAATAGCCCGCCGCATAGCCGCCGGCGAACAAATGCCCGAATTGCGTGCTCATGACAGCACCTTCAACTGGCGGTGTAAGTCGAACGGGTTCAAATACTTTCCGTTCAAATACTTCCAAATCATCCGGCACTTTTTCCAAGCTATAATGCCAAGCCATATCCAAATATCCGAATCCCAATTGACGCAAGGTGGCCATTCCTTCCAGAAAACGGCGTGTCCGGCCCAGTTTTTCCACCAGGACATCGGGTATTATTTCACCTGTTTGATAATGCCGGGCAAACATGCGCAATACTTCGGGTTCATAGGTCCAGTTTTCCATAATTTGCGAAGGCAATTCCACAAAATCCCAATACACATTGGTGCCCGAAAGTTCGGGATAACGCGTATCGGCCAACATGCCATGCAAGGCATGCCCGAACTCGTGAAACAGCGTATTTACTTCGTAAAAATTAAGCAAAACGGGTTTGTTTTCCATAGGCCGGGCAAAATTGGTTACAATCAACACGTGAGGCCGTTCGTTTTTCCCGTCTTTGCGATATTGCGGCTTGAACACCGTCATCCAAGCGCCTTGGCGTTTGTTGTCGCGTGCATAAAAGTCCACATAGAGCAAGGCCGTAAAGCGACCATCGGACTCCAAAACACGGTAGGCCTTCACGTCGGGATGATAAACATCCACATCCGTTGCCGGCTCGAATTGGAGGCCGTAAAGTTTTCCGGCCACGGCAAACATGCCTTCCACGGTGGCTTCCAACGGAAAATAGGGGCGCATTTTTTCTTCGTCCAAATCCAACTCACGGCGTTTGAGCCGTTCGGAATAATAGGCCGTATCCCAGTTTTGCAATTGTTCCAGCCCGTCTTCGGCAGCCAGGGCCTGTAAGCGTTTGAATTCGTCCAAGGCATGCGGCCGGGCATGCGCAAAAAGTTCGTCCAGAAATGCCACGACCTTTTCGGGACGTTCGGCCATACGTTCCACCAGCACCAAGTGGGCATAGGACGGATAACCCAACAATCCGGCATATTCCTTGCGCAGGGCCGCTTGGCGGCGCACGATATCACGATTGTCGTAATTGTCGCCATGATAGGCCCTCGACATATAGGCCCGGTATAGCTTTTCGCGCAAATGGCGCCGTGCGGCAAATTTCATAAACGGCCCGTAGGACGGAAAATCCAATCCGAATATCCATCCTTCCTTGCCTGCGTCCTTGGCGCGCGCAGCCGCACGTTCCAACACATCGGCCGGAAGTCCTTCCACTTCGTCTTTGTCAGTTAAATGTAAGGTATATGCGCCGGTGTCGTGCAGCAGATTTTTTTGAAATTGCAAACCCAGACGCGACAATTCCGCTTTGATTTCCTTCAAGCGCGCTTTACCCGCCTCGTCCAACAGGGCGCCGCTATGCACAAAGCCGCGGTAATAGGTTTCCAACAGCATCATTTGCTCTTCGTCCAAGCCCAATTGCTCGCGTTGGTCGTAGAGCTTGCGGATACGGGCAAATAAGGCCGGACGCTGATATATGGCGTTGAAAAAAACACTGATTTCGGGCATCCATTTTTCGGACAAGGCCTGAATTTCGGGCGTGGTGGCGGCGGAGTTCAGGTTGCCAAGCAACGAACGCAAGCGGTCCAATTCCAGCGAAGCGTAGGCCAAGGATTCCATGGTATTGTTCCATGTGGGCGCCGCCTTTTGCCCTTCGATTTTTTCGATTCGTTCCTTGGTGCGTTTCATCCACCCGCGGAATGCTTCGTCGAAATGCCCGGGCCGGATGTCCGAAAACCGGAAAGCGCCATACGGTGCCACCGCAAGGTCAAGCAAAGGATTCGTTAAACTCATTGCGTTTTGATTTCATAACAAAAAGCCGCAAAAGGGCAAACATCAATCTTCCGATGGTCGCAAATTTAGTTCTTTTTGTAGCAATTCCCAAAGCGCAAGGGCGGCCGATGACGCATCGGGAAAATCGTTGCGAAAAACCAGCCGGGCGCGCCGGTAATCGGGCAGGCGTGCTTCGTAGTGGGCGCGTGCATGGCGTTCGTCGGTTTGCCACAGCGGCCGGTCGGTTTCCGATGCCGCCAGGCGGGCCCGGATATGTTCCCAGGGCGTGTCCACAAACACGCGCACCGAATAGGTGTCCACCATATTACGGTTGAAGGGTTCGGTAAGCGTTCCTCCGCCCAAGGCCAATATCAGCCGGTCGCGTTCGGTTAGAATTTCATTCAGGGCTTTGTTTTCGGCAATACGCAAAGTCCGTTCGCCGTGGCGACGAATAATTTGGGCGGGCGTCAAACCGGTGGCGGCGGTAATAAAATCGTCCAGGTCGATAAAGTCCCAACCGGACAGCCGTGCCAATTCCCGTCCCAATGCCGTTTTTCCGGCGCCCATATAGCCCGAAAGGGTGATAATCATCGGCTTGCTTTGGCGTAAAGATAGGCATTTTGTGTGGAAATCCTAAGCTGACTTCAAGATGTATTCCACTACAATGTTTACGGTAGCGCATCATTATTGTCCGCTCCAAAGCCCTGCGGGCTTATTCCGCGGGCTCCACAAGCCGTCGGGGCGCCGGCGGCGGAATGAACATTCCGCTGCCGGCGGCGCAAAAGTTTACGGCAAATGCTTTGATGCAGGACAGGCCGTTATTCAAAGCCGCAACCGGAAAATTCCTCCCTTGTTTTGCGCCGCCGGCCCGCGCCTCCGGCGCGGGCCGGCGCCCCTTGTCTTGTTTCGCGGCTTCGCGAACCGCCTGACGGCGTTTCGCTCCGCGGCTCCGAGAGCCATCGGCTTCCACAAGCCAAAGCAAATGCCGCGCCTTGTCTCCCTTCGCGGTTCCGGCAGCCCTGCGGTCTGCCTCCACGGCTCCGCGAGCCCTGGCGGTCTCGCTTCGCAGCTCGGGAAACCCGCGCTTCCGGAGGCCAACACCTGGGCCGCGCTTGTTTTCCCTCGCCACCGCGTCAGCCCTTCGGTCTGCCGCGGGCTTCGCAAGCCCTGGCGGTCTTGCTCCGCAGCTCCGGGAGCCACCTTCGGCGTCTCCCTTCGCTCGCCGGGGAGCCCGGCCTTTATTAATCCGAATTCGTTTCCAAATACCTGAAAATCAACTCATAATTCAAAATTCATAATTCATAATTAAAGAAGCCGGTCTCCCCGGACGTTGCTCGGAAACCTGCGGCTTTCAAAGGCCAACACCACAAGCCACGCCTTGTTTTCCTGCGCTTGCTTCGGAGCCACCTGCGGTGTCTCCTCGCAACCCTTGGAGCCCTGCCGCCTCGCTCGGCGGCGGTCTCCTCGGGTATTCTTTTTGTCATTCCCGCGAAAGCGGGAATCCGGGCGCTTCGGTTTGCCTTCCTTT
>JALWYR010000114.1 GCA_027003085.1 Flavobacteriales bacterium | reverse complement strand
TGCCCATGGTGATTGTTATCACGCAACGGCTGGGTCCAAGCACCGGCTCGGCCACCACGGGTGCCCAGGGCGATTTGAGCTTGCTCAAAGGTATTATTTCGGGCGGTTATGCCGTGCCCGTTTTGTCGCCTTCGGATTTTACCGACGCCTGGACCTTGGCCAACGAAGCGGTGCGCGTGGCCTTGAAATACCGCACGCCCGTGTTCCTGCTTACGTCCAAGGAAATGGTGATGTATCAACGCAGTTTCGACCTGAGCCGGTTGCCTCCGCTGCAATCCTACGACTACGACCGGGAAATCGAAGGCGAATTCAAACCCTATAAGCCCGGCCGCAACCTTACGCCGCCCTTTGTGCCGTTGGGTGACGACGAACATTTGACCCGCTTTACGGCATCGACCCATGACGAAGAGGCCAACATCCGCAAAAACGACCCGGAGGCCCTGGCCAATTCCAAACGGCTCCAAGAAAAACTGGTGCAACACCTGGACGACTTTTTCCACTTGGATTTGGACACCACCGAAGGCGCCCGCGATCTTATCCTGACCTGGGGTATCACCGCCGATGCCGCCCGCGAGGCGGTGGAACAACTGCGCCAAAACGGCCTTCCCGTGGATTTGCTCACGGTGAAAACCCTGCTACCGGTGCATCCGCGCATCTATGAAATCATTGACAATTACGAACGCACCTTTATTGCCGAAGAAAACCTGAACGGACAATTCCGTCAAATCCTTTTCGGCGAAAAATCGCCCGAAAATATTTTGGGCATCAACAAAATCGGAAATATGATTACACCGCCCGAAATTGTCCGTGCCGTCGAAACCCGTAAATCCCTACAACTATGAGCACAAGCGTTTCACCCAAAATACTGACCGGTAAAAAATTTCCGTTTTGCCCGGGCTGTGGCCACGGTATAGCCATTCGCAACCTGGCCAAAGTGTTGCAGCAACTGGGCTATCGTCCGCATGACATCACCGTGGTGAGCGACATAGGTTGTAGCGGCCTGATCGACCCGCTATTTGCCACCCACACCATCCACGGGCTCCACGGCCGTTCGCCCGCCCTGGGATTGGGCGTGGCCATGGGTCTGCAACAAAAGCCGGGCAAAAAAACCATCACTTTTATCGGCGACGGCGGAGCCACCATCGGGCTGCAACACATTTTGGAAGCCGCCCGCCGGAATGTGGACATGACGCTCATTGTGCTGAACAACCAACTCTACGGCATGACCGGCGGACAAATCAGCGGCCTGACCACGCAAAAATTCAAGGAAATTATCGACTTCGAAACCGATGTGCCGGCTTTCAATCTGGTGCACTTGGCCCATGCTTCGGGCGCCCGCTTTGCCGCACGCGTGGATCATCCCAAGCAAATGAGCGACGTGCTCAAACGTGCCGTCGAAACCGAAGGTTTCGCCCTGGTGGAAATTGCGTCGCTATGCACGTCCTATGCTTTCAAACGTCTGGACGAACTGATGGAAGTGGTGCAGGAAGAAGAAGTTTTCGAAAATCCGCGTCCGGCGACACAAATACGTTTCGCCAACCGCCCTTCGTTGCTCGACCGTCAGGAAATCATTCAAAAGGAATTTGAACCCTTGCGTCAGGGGCGTTTCGGCTTTATCTTGGCCGGCTCGGCGGGCGGCGGTGTGCAATCGGTGGGTAAATTCCTGGCCACGGCGGCTATGCGCGCCGGACTTCATGCCACCATGAAAGGCGAATATCCCATCACCGTAGGCACGGGATTTTCGGTGGCCGAAGTCATTTTCGATCATCAACCCATTCGTTACACCGGCATCGATGACGATTTTATAGGTGTTATCGTAACCGAAGACGGCTTGGAAAAAATCCGGAAACGCATTACGCCGGGTTCGCGTATATATCTGGACGAAAAACTCAAAGATGCCCATATTCCGGCCCGCGAAGTGATTGTCCGGCCTTTTACCAAATACGTCAACCGCAAAAGCGCCGCCCTGTTGGCTACGGCTTATATGCTGCAACAGGAACAAATCATTCCGTTGGAAGCGCTACGTAAAACACTGGAAAAACATCGCTTGGCCAAGGTGTTTTTGGAAACGATGGGTAAACTTGATGAAATAAATGAGTGATTATTTTTTAATATTGGCATAAATTCTTCATTGTGGCAACTTAAATATAACAAGTTAAGCGTCCGGAATAATACCAAAGAAAGTAAACCATACTCTTTCCAGCCCACGCCTTCCCGATCCACCACCGGTTCCGCTTCGCCGAATAATTAGTATTTTTGCTTGTTAGTCGTAGTTCGCCTTATGGCAAAGAAAAAAAATACCGCTAAACCCAAAGCCAAACCGAAGGCAAGCGCCGGACATTGGCGGAGCATAGGTGCCGCTTTATTGATGTTTTCGGGTTTTTTAATGCTGTTGGCCCAATTGTCGTTTCTGCTGCATTGGCAAGCCGACCAGTCGGCGCTGGGTATGGCACGCCAAAGCGAACAAGTGCATAACTGGCTTGGAAAGGTGGGCAACTGGTGGGCCTATCGCATCGTTTATTCGGGATTCGGATGGGCCGGATTTTTGGTGCCATGGATGGTGATGCTAACAGGTTGGTTCTGGTTTCATAAAAAAAATGTTTTAACGCTTTTGCGGCATTATTTCCACAACACGGTGCATTTGATTTTGCTGGCCACCGGATTGGCATTGTTTTTTCCTCATTACGGCTTGGCCGGCGGGCTTACGGGCATGCAATGGGCCGAATGGTTGAAATTCTATACCGGCGGCGTGGGCGCCTACATCGTTTGGGCACTATTTGTGCTGCTTTGGTTGGTGTATCTTTTCCGGTGGGAGCCCGAACAAATCAAACATTTTGCAGCCCGGGCAAGCCGAATCCCGGTTAAAAAGCCCGGTTTTTCGATTAAAAATCCTTTTGGCAAACAACCCGGAACCAAAAGCCGGCATTCGTCGGACCAAAATGCGCAACAGGAAGAACAATCCGGTTCTTCCACCTTATTGATTTTGGACGATGAGCCGGAAGATATAACCCCGGCATCGACGAACGAAAAAGAAAAAGCCGGCACCGAACCCGAACCCATTCCCGATATTCAAATCGGCGACGACGACACCGTGCAAACCACCCCCGAAACATTGGTGCAGGAACAGGGCGAATATGACCCTACACTGGATTTGAGTAACTACCGTTTTCCTACGCTGGATTTGCTGAAAGACTACGAAAACACCGAAATTATTGTCAACAAAGATGAAGTATACCAAAACAGGGACATTATTGTGGACACCCTGGAAGACTTCAACGTAAAAGTCAGTGTCAAAAGCGTAACCATCGGCCCCACGGTGACGCTCTACGAAGTGGTTCCCGCCCGCGGCGTGCCCATCAACAAAATCAAAGCCCGCGAAGACGATTTGGCGCTTGCCTTGCATGCCAAGGGCATCCGCATCATTGCCCCCATGCCCGGCCGCGGCACGGTGGGCATCGAAGTGCCCAACACCAATCCGCTGATTGTTCCCATGAAAGACGTTTTGCGCTCACGGGCCTATGTGGAAAGCACCATGGAACTTCCCGTGGCCTTGGGAAAGGCCATCGACAACACCACCCACGTGTTCGACCTGACCAAGGCCCCGCACCTGCTCATGGCCGGTGCCACAGGACAAGGAAAATCGGTGGGGCTGAACGTGATTATCAACTCCATCCTGTTTCGTAAACATCCTTCGGAAGTTAAATTCGTGCTCATCGACCCCAAACGGGTGGAACTGTCGCTCTACAACAAAATCGAAAAGCATTTCCTGGCCAAATTGCCCGATTTGGACAATGCCATCATTAGCGACGTAACCCAAGCCAAAGACGTGCTCAACTCCTTGCTCAAAGAAATGTATGAACGTTACGAACTCCTGCAAAAAGCCAAGGTGCGTAACTTCAAAGAATACAATGCCAAATTCAAACACCGCCAACTGAATCCCGAAAACGGGCACAGGTTTTTGCCATACATCGTGCTGGTGGTGGACGAATTCGCCGACCTGATCATGGCCACGGGCAAGGAAGTGGAAGTGCCCATTACCAAATTGGCACAGATGGCACGGGCCGTGGGCATCCACCTGATTATTGCCACCCAGCGGCCGTCGGTGAATGTGATCACGGGAACCATCAAGGCCAACTTTCCCATGCGTATTGCTTTCCGCGTTACGGCCAAGGTGGATTCACGCACCATTTTGGACACCGGCGGTGCCGAAAAACTCATCGGCCGCGGTGATATGCTCGTAACCGCAGGCAGCGACCTGGTTCGCCTCCAATGTGCTTTTATCGACACCGACGAAGTGGAAAAAGTGGCCGACTTTATCGGAAGCCAGCCCGGCTATGCCTCGGCCTACGAACTTCCGCTACCCGACCGCGAAGACGGCGGCGGCGAAGGACTGGCACCCGACGAACGGGACGAATTGTTCCGCGAAGCAGCCGAAATTGTGGTCAGCACCGGACAAGGCTCCACCTCCATGCTGCAACGTAAACTGCAAATCGGCTACAACCGGGCCGGACGAATTATGGACCAACTGGAAAAGGCCGGCATCGTGGGCCCCGCCCGCGGCAGCAAACCACGCGAAGTATATTTCCAATCCATCATGGATTTGGAACGGTTTTTGGAACCTGACGATAATGACTAACTTTGGAACACTATTTGCAAACACCCAAACCTAAACCAGATTGAACATGAAAAATATCCTTGCCTTTCTCGGAATACTGACACTGGCCGGCTTTGCACGCATCGACACGCAAAACGACCCCAAGGCCGAACAATTGCTCGACAAAGTGGCCCGGAAATTTGCCTCCTACCGATCGGTGGCCGTCGAGTTTACCTACGAACTGTATAATGCCGAAGCCCAGGTGCGCCAAGAAACCAACGGGCGTGTTACCATTGCCGGCAATAAATACCGCGCCGAATATATGGGCATTACCGACATTTTCGACGGCCAAAAACGCTATGTAATTGTGCCCGAAACCCAGGAAGTGAACGTTTCCACCCCCAAAGCCGGCGGCGAAGCCGAACTCACACCCGCCACTTTGTTCAGTTTTTTCAAAAAAGGCTACCGGATGAAGTGGGACATTAAACAACCCGTGCAAGGGCGTTGGATTCAATATGTCAAACTTATTCCCGTAAAGGAAGACGATAATATCAAATACGTCCTCCTGGGCATCGACACCAAAACCAATAACATTTACAAGGCCATCATACGCCAAAACGACGGAACGGTAATCACCATTTTGATTCGTAAATTCGACGTTAATGTGCCCGTTTCGGAAAACATGTTCCGTTTCGACCGTTCCAAATATCAGGATTATTACATAAACGATTTGGACTAACCCATGCCCGCCCCGCGCCCCGCTACGCTCCAAAAATATGTGTTGAAGGAATTCCTGCGGCGCTTTTTGCCCGCCTTGGTGGTGCTTTTCTTTATTTTTGTGCTGCAAACCTTTTGGGTCTATTTCGACGAGCTGGCAGGCAAAGGGCTTTCGATGGGCACCATTTTTAAGTTTTTCTACTACTTTTCGCCCAATATTTTGCTCTACGCCCTCCCCTTGTCCATTTTGATAGCCGGCTTGATGACCTACGGGAATTTGGGCGAAAACAGCGAATTGGCCGCCGTCAAGGCCGCCGGCATTTCGCTATGGCGCTCCATGGGTTGGCTGTTGATTTTTAATCTTTTTCTGGCTGTGGTGGTTTTGATTATTGCCAACACTTTACAACCTGTTGGAAATCAGAAATTTACCGAACTCCGCACCGCCATTTTGCACAAAATGCCTTCAGCCGTGATTCGCCAAGGCATGTTTTCCGAAATCGGTGATTTCAACATAAAAGTAGCCCGCAAATACGGCCCCGACAAACGCCAACTGGAAGATGTGATTATTCATCAGGAAGTAAACGGCATTCCCGAAAAAATCATCACGGCCCGCCACGGCGAATTTATCAACGACAATGTGCGCCAAATTTTGCAGTTGCGGCTCACCAACGGACAATATTT
>JALWYR010000113.1 GCA_027003085.1 Flavobacteriales bacterium | reverse complement strand
TTTTGCCACTTTAAATTTGCCTCGAAACTTAAAAAAAACACCAAATCGTCATGCAACAATTAGAGCAACTTACCCACTCGACATTCAGCCGCCGGATGATGATGCTTATCCGGATATTGGAAAAATATTTTCCAATCAGAGAAGAACGTTTGAAATTTCTGGAATTTTTGCTATGGGAAATGAATTGGCCCCACGCCCGGAACATTTACTTTACCGTGATCGAGCGTTTGATTTGGTATTATGAGTACCTTATGGAGCATGGTCCTCGCGAGACTTATTCCTTACAGGAATTATTCCTCTACGATGCTTTGGAATTCTTTTGGTACCGCGATTTTACGCTGGTGCTTCACAGGCGCCGTCATCCGCTTTGGGACAAAAATTTGGGATTGGTGATGGGTTACGAAAAGGCCGACGTTAGCAAAGTGCGCTTGTTTTTGGACAAAAGCTACGAATTGCCGGTGGATATGTTGCACTTGAATTAAAAGCGGTTTAATTTCGAAATTAGAATTTCGGCGTTCGATCGGAAATAAGGGTATGAAACCTCTCAACACATACGAAAATGCTGTTCCGTCAGCATGAGTCTGGAATAAGCTTTATTTTCCTGACCACAACAAACCCGAACATAAGTTTAATTGTGGGTTATAACGGCTTATGCCCCCTTTGGACCGGGATTCATACAAATTGGCACCTGATTTGAAGGAGTGAAAAACAAATCGGATATTTTAGTATTTTTGTTGAAATGCTCCGTAAAAGTTAAGTCCATTGAAATAATGAAACGTTTTTTGCTCCTTTTCTGGCTTGTTTTTTTGTCTTTTTATGGCACACGGGCCCAAAAATTTCACCCGCCCGCAGTTCCCGACTCCATCCGCCAAACGGCCGATGCGGTGATTTTGCACGACAATACCGAAATACGGATGCAAAACACCCAATCGATGACCGTGGATGTAACTCGGCAAATCATCATTTACAACCGCCGGGCCGCCTACCTGGCCGATGTGGTGGTGGGTTACAACTTGTTTACCAAAGTCAAGAAATTGCAAGTCCGCTACTACAATGCCGCCGGCAAACAACTCAAAATGGTGTTGAAAAGTCAGTTTCGCGATGTGGCCGCCAGCGGCGATGCCATGCTGTATTCCGACTACCGCGCCCTGGTCTACGACGACACCCCGCCGGTGTATCCCTACATTGTTTCGGTTCACTACACCATCGAAACCCAAAACACGGCATTCATACCCGAATGGATGCCCGTGTCGGCTTATCATATCGGTTTGCTCCACAGCCGGTATGCGTTTTATTATCCGCCCGGTTTGAAGGTGCACCGCATTGAACGGAACCTGGAAAAATTTCATGTGCATAAAGGCAAACCCAAAAATCCCATTATTTACACCCTCGACCATGTGCCTCCGCTCATCCGCGAACCCTTGGCACCGCCTTTGGATAAATCGGTGCCTTATGTACGGCTGGCCGTAAATAAATTCTACTTGGCCGGCGTAAGCGGTAAAGCGGATAGCTGGCAGGAACTCGGGCAGTGGATGTACAAACGGCTGCTACGGGGCAAAGACCGCTTGAATCCCAAAACCGTTCAGGAAATCAAAAGTTTGGTTGCCGGTATTCAAGATCCGGTTCAAAAAGCCGAAAAAATCTATGAATACGTCCAAAACAAAACCCGCTA
>JALWYR010000112.1 GCA_027003085.1 Flavobacteriales bacterium | reverse complement strand
CAGGGCGCCACCCATCAGGAACGCCGGGCCGAAATGAGTAAAATATCACTCAACGCATCCGAACTGCAAGCCGTTCCGGTCATCCTCTCCGAACCCGACCCCATCAAGGTGTTGCAAAAACTTCCGGGTATTCAACCGGGCAGTGAAGGTATGAGCGGTATTTTTGTTCGCGGCGGAAGTGCCGACCAAAACCTTTACCTCCTGGACGACGTTCCGCTCTACTACATCAATCACTTGGGCGGTTTTGTGTCCACCTTCAACCCCGATGCCATCAACAAGGTTGATATTTACAAAGGCGATTTTCCGGCCCGATTCGGCGATCGCTTGTCGTCGGTGCTGGATGTGCGTATGCGCGACGGCAACAAACGGCATTGGAAAACCTACGGAACCATCGGCCTGCTCAGTTGGAAAATCGGCACCGAAGGTCCTTTGGTTCGCGACCGCACGGCCATCAGCGTATCCGCACGCCGGATGCCCTACGACCTGATTACGCGTTCCATCTCTTATATCGCTTCGGAAGGTGAGACCAGCGCCGGTTACACCTTTTATGACCTTAACCTGAAAATCAATCATAAACTCACCGACCGCGACCAACTTTCACTCAGCTGGTACTATGGCGACGATGCGGTTTCGGTTTCTTTTCACGCAAACGATGAAAAGGAAAAAATGCGTACCGGTTGGGGTAATCATATGGCGGCCTTGCGTTGGGACCGCCAATGGACGGGTAAATGGTTCAGTAGCCAAATTTTTTCCTATACCCGCTACCGGCTAATGAACCGCTTCCGGACTTGGGATGACAACGAATTGATTTTCGATTGGCGTTATTATTCGGGTATCCGCGATTTGGCCTTTAAGAGCCATTGGCAATATACCGCCAAGCCCGAAAGCAAATTTTTTCTGGGCGCCGGTATTACCCATCACACCTTCCGCCCCGGAGCATTGGATTTTACCGATGCCGAAGTAAATCAAAGCATACAATGGGGCAACTACCGCATCAGGGCTGTGGACGGCTTCCTCTACGGCGAATGGAAAAAAAGCTGGACCCGGCGACTGAAAACCCGCTTGGGTTTCCGGCTTTCGGACTACATCCTTCCGGGCCGGCATTATATTAGCCCCGAACCGCGGATTTCGGTCAATTATATGATCACCGGCAACACTTCGGTCAAGGCATCTTATTCGCGTATGCAGCAAGGCGTTCACTTGCTCACCTCTTCGGGCGCAGGTATGCCCATCGATTTGTGGATGCCTTCCATCGACAGTGTACCACCTTCACGCGCTTGGATTGCCGCCGTCGGTGCGGCCCATACCCAAGCCGACGGACGCTGGGAAGCATCGGTAGAAGTCTATTACAAACACATGGACGACCTGATACATTACAAACCGGGCGCGTCTTATCTCAACACAGCCATCAGCGATTGGGATAAATTGGTGGAAACCCGCGGCACGGGCACGGCCTATGGCATCGAATGGATGCTGCGCAAACGCACGGGCCGGCTCACCGGTTGGATCGCCTACACCTGGGCCCGCTCCGACCGGCAATTTGCCAACCTGAACCAAGGGCGCCCATTCCCCTTCCGCTACGACCGCCGCCACGTATTGGACATTGTGGGTGTTTACAAAATTTCGCCCAAATTACGTTTTTCCTTTGCCTGGAATTACAGTTCGGGACTTCCGGTTACCTTACCGGTGGGTCAAATGGTGCTACCCGAAGATATTTTCCCCGGCGACGACCGGACTGGTGGCTTGGCTATGGTATCGGTGTACAGCGACCGCAACCGCTACCGGATGGAAGCTTATCACCGCCTGGATTTGGGTTTGGATTATCATATCAAAAAACGGAAGGCCGAATATAATTGGAATATCAGCGTGTTTAATGCCTACAACCGCCACAACCCGTTTTTTTACTTCATTTCGGAGTACCACCCCATAACCGGCGACCACGACCCGGGCGTTTACAAAATGAGTCTGTTCCCCATTATCCCCTCCATCGGATTTTCCTTTAAGTTTTAGGGCGCCCCGGCGCCTGCGTTCACGCATCGGCGGTTGCTTCAAGACGACGGAGCGCTTTCGCACCCGCCGGCGTTCACGGCGTTGCACCAAGTGTAAAATGTCGGAAAAGTTGCAGTTATTTTTGTCGAGACCAAAGCCGGCAATCCGAAGGCATAGCCGTAGCTATGACAAGGATTGTCAATGCCGTAATCGGCAAAAAGAACAAAACTTGGTGTGCATATTTTATGCTTGCTGCAACGCCCAGGCGCCGTCGCGTGCTCCGCTCTTATCTTGTTTGCATCCGGCGGTTTTTGTTAGCCCGGCGCCGTGGTCTCTTGCGCTGCGAGCCCCCGCCGCCGGCACAAAAAGCACGCCGGCTGCTGCGCAAGGATACCGCTTTGCCCGCTGGCGCAGATTTTTCATAAATACACCAATGTTTTTGTCAAAAAAGTTTATTAATAAATACCTTATCGTGTATTTTCTACGGGAAAATAATCGACCGAAAGTTTTAGAGGCACTAATGCAAATAAAAAATTTTCATTAATTATATTTGCATATGGATGTAAAAATATTTAATCATAACACTTTACTTTATTAACCCCCCAAAAACAAACGGTTATGAAAAAATTATTACTTACAATCTTCACCGGACTAATGATGTGGAGTATATATGCTCAGGAAATCGAGGTTTCTCACAAAATTTCAAAAGTTACGGTATATATGAATAGTGCCGAAATTATTCGCGAAGCAGCCGTACATTTGCCTGCCGGGAAATCCACCTTAATTTTTAAAGGTATTTCCGGATATATCAATAATCGGGGTTTGCAAATCAGTTTACCCCAAGGGGTAAAAATGTACAATATCGGAATAGAAAAAGTTCCTGTAAAATTCAAAAACTTTCCCGAGTGGAAAAACATCCAAAAGAGATATGTTCAAAATAAGGATTCTTTGGAATTGCTAAATATTAGAGTAAGTTCACTCAATAACCAAATTTTATTTTTAAAGAAAAATATGGAACTTAAAGCCAATACTTTGGCAACGGTAAATCAATTGAATACCCGTGCGGACTATTTCCAAAGAAAAATCGAATCCATTCATTTGAAAATTTATAATATTCAAAGACAAATAAAACGGATTCAAGAGCGCTTAAAAATCATACGGGAAGAAAAAAACAAACTTGAAAACAAATTAAAAAAACGTAATACCATAATCAAAGCCGTTGTTGTTGCACAAGCACCTGTTGATACCACAATTTACTTACGATATAGCGTGGGCCAGGCCCAATGGCAACCGTATTATGCCATTTATGCCACCGAAAATAATGCCACCTTGGAATTTCACTATCAGGCCCAAATTTATAATAATACGGGAAATGATTGGAATCAACAAAAATTAACTTTGGCTATTCTGAACACCAACGACAATCTGGATTTACCTAAACTCAAAACATGGGTTCTCAGCGATTATGTATATGATGATTATTCGGAAGGATTGTTAAATACCGATGCACGAGGCATCGCGTTGGAATCGACCAATACGGCAATAAAAGATTCCGTAATAAAAAGTGGTGTGAAGTACAATGTAATAAAGGTAGATGATATCAATACCAAGTTTGAAGTGGAGGCCTTGCAAGATATTCCTTCCGATGCCGTTCCTCATATGATAGATGTTAAAATTTTCCATCCCAAAGTAGAATATTTTTCTTTATCCATACCCAAGGTAAAGCAAGGAGCTTTTCTTATTGCTAAATTGCCGCATTGGCGACAAATGGGTTTGATGGATGGAAAAATGGATTTATTCTACAATCAAACTTTTCAAGGAACATCCATGCTTGATACACGACAGATAGGAGATACATTGAATATATCGTTAGGTAGGGATAAATCTTTTTATGTATATAGGCGCAAGATGAAAAGCCGTAATAAGGAAAAAATAATCGGGCTTTATTTGCTAAAAGAATTAACCTATGAAATTGTTGTTCAAAATAACAAGAATATTGCTCAGGAAATAGAATTGCGTGATCAGCTTCCGGTTGCCGGCGATAATGATATTAAAGTAATACCCGTAGATTTGGCCGGAGCGGTTGTTGATAATATCAGTGGTCAATTAACTTGGAAGTTACATTTAAAACCTTTGGAAACCCGTAAAATCATTTTCAGTTTTAAGGTAAAGTATCCTAAAAGTAAAAGGGATGTGTTGGATGGTGTTGATGATAGAAAAATCATGAGCCCCCGGTTTTTTTAGTTGTCGGATACCGGATTTATGGATGAATATCAAATTTTGGTATAATAATCATCATAATTTTAACGAAATAAGTTATGCTGCAAATGTATTGAATGGGATGTGCTTTTTGCGTTTTAGTCCACAAAAAAACCGCCCCCTTCCGGGAGCGGCCATATTCCGGATGCCTATTTTCGTTTAAGCCTCGGTTTGCGGAACGATATGAATATATTTTCGTCCGCCCCGTTTGGTTTCGAACCGGACTATGCCATCGATGGCTGCATGAATCGTATGATCCTTGCCCATATAGGTGTTTTTGCCCGGATGAAATTTGGTGCCGCGCTGACGCACGATAATGTTTCCGGCAATGGCTTTTTGCCCGCCGTAAATCTTGACGCCCAGCCGTTTGCTTTCCGACTCGCGTCCGTTCTTGGAACTACCTACACCTTTCTTATGTGCCATAATCGTTTGATTTTCGAATTATTCGCGACCACCTGTGAGTTGGTCTTGCAAAGCTTTAAGCTCGTCCCATTTACCGTCAGCCGCCAATTGAGCTTGCTTGGGCCAGGTATCGGGATTGTGCATCGCATAGCGCCTGCCGCCTTTTTCCACTAGCAAGTTGCGAATGTCGTCCGGATTGGCTTGGGCCAATTTGGCAAAAGTGTCAATACCCGCTTCGGTCAAAATTTGTGCAATCTTGGGCCCGATGCCTTCGATTTTTTTCAAATCATCGGCTTTGGCTTTGGCTGCGGATTTTTTGGGAGCGGCTTTGGGTTTTTCGGCCTTTACGGCTGCCGCTTTTTCGGGTTCGGCTTTTTTGGATTCGGCTTTCTTGGTTTCCGCCTTTTTGGGTTCGGCCTTTTTGGCTTCCTGCTTGACGGGTTTGTAGCCCTTGGTTACGATTTCTTCCACTTGGATTTGCGAAAGCAGTTGTCGATGTCCGCGTTTTACGCGGTAGCCTTTACGTCGTTTTTTCTTGAAAACGATCACTTTGTCGCCTTTCAAATGGCGCAGGATTTTGGCCTTGACGGCCGCACCCTGTATAGCCGGGGCGCCAACGTTCACCTGACCGTCACCGGCAAGCAAAAGCACCTTGTCAAAAACCACTTCGGCGCCTTCGTCTTGCGGCAAACGATGAACATACAAACGTTGGTCTTTGCTCACCTTGAATTGTTGCCCTGCTATCTCTACAATTGCAAACATACATCTGAGGTTTTCCGATTGGCTTGCAAATATACAAAAATTCTTTCACAAGCCAATCCCCCGGCTCAGCGTATGTGCGGACATCCGTAGCGGTAAACCCGTTGACGGCAATCGAAATTGAAGCCCAGTGTGATTTGATGAAACCCACCCTGCGAAAAGGTGTTTTGCGCCAATTGATGCGTATAAACATAGGCCAAAATAAACCGGCCCGAATAAAAACCGATAATGGGAGTAATGTCCGACAAAGGATTGGTAACCGCCGAATTTAAATAATTCCGGTAGGAAACACCGTAAAAGAAAGCACCATTGGACAAATCGTGATAAAATTTCAAGTTACCATCCACAATCATGGCCTTGGAATACTCCTTGTATTGCAGCATCACCGAAGGCTCTACGTGAAAACCCATTTGCTTGCCGAAAAAATAACCCATTGTGCCCACATAATTACGCAAGTTCACGTTTTCAAGTCCGGGCGTGTAGAGCCCGCGGGGCATCAACAACAGATTTTTTGCCGATGCCAGGAAAAAGAAATTTTCCAAATGATAAGCCAGGCCCACATCCACATTGAAATAACCCGAACTTTGCATGGTGTAGGCAATCACCGGATCAAAATCGTTCGGGTCAAAGGCCGATTGATCCAACTGATTCAGCACATACATGGCACTTACACCAAAGGACAATTTATTCAAAATCTCTCTTTGACTGAGTAAAATATGTTGTGCAAACGACATTTGAATACCTTTTTGGCTATGATAGCCATTGCGGTCGTTGAACAAAATAACGCCAAAGCCCGAACTCTTGCCCAGATGCGAACTCAAACTAAGGGTTTGCAACATGGGAAAATCCTTGACACCACTCCATTGCATCCGTCCGGTGAGGCGCACTTTACTACACGAACTGGCACCGTTCATGGCCGGATGTATCAAATGTAAATTATCGGTTAGATAATCATAATAAATGGGAATGCCTTCTTGTGCATATCCCATCCGTCCCGTTATCAGAAAAAGAATGCTTAATGTTATAAAAAATCGTTTCATCGCGCCCCTTTTCGGTTTTAGATTTAATGCCACAAGTTATAAAAAATTTTTAATGGAAAAACGAATCCACGAATTCAAACTTGTCAAACTCCTGCAAATCATCCACTCCTTCGCCCACACCAATGTATTTCACAGGCACCGAAAGCTGGTCGGAAATACCTATCACCACGCCTCCCTTAGCCGTGCCGTCCAGTTTGGTAACGGCCAAGGCCGTAATGTCGGTGGCTTCCGAAAATTTTTTGGCCTGTTCGTAGGCATTTTGTCCAGTTGTCCCGTCCAAAACCAGCAATATTTCGTGCGGTGCTTCGGGCAGAAGTTTTTGCATCACCCGCTTGACCTTGGCCAATTCGTTCATCAAATTCACCTTGTTGTGCAGGCGCCCGGCCGTGTCGATCAACACAATGTCGGCATCATTATGCAAAGCGTGATGCAGGGTATCGTAGGCCACCGATGCCGGGTCGGAGCCGGGTTTTTGCTTGATGAGTTTGGCTCCGGTGCGTTCGGCCCAAATACCCAATTGATTGATGGCTCCGGCCCGGAAAGTATCCGCTGCACCGATAACCACCTTTTTGCCTTCGTTACGGAATTTGTGGGCCAATTTGCCAATGGTGGTAGTCTTCCCCACGCCGTTCACCCCCACCACCATAATTACGTAGGGTTTGGTGTTTTCGGGCGTGTATTTCTGTCGTTCCGGTTCGTTTTCGGCCAACAAAGCGGCAATTTCTTCACGCAATATCCGGTTCAGTTCCGATGTTCCCAAATATTTTTCACGTGCCACCCGTGCCTGGATGCGGTCGATGATTTTCAGCGTGGTATCCACCCCCACATCCGATGTGATAAGCACCTCTTCCAATTCGTCCAAAACATCATCGTCCACCTTCGACTTTCCGGCCACGGCTTTACCCAGTTTTTCAAAAAAGGATTGCTTGGTTTTTTCCAATCCCTTGTCCAGTTTTTCCTTTTTTTCTTTCGAAAATATGCGTTTGAACAATGCCATACATTACATTTAATAAGCGAAGCGAAATTTACGAATTTTCCCGAACAAAAAAACCGCATCCCGTTATGAGGATGCGGCCGGCAAATTCGTTTTCCGCCCCTAGGGGCCGGTACTTATTTTTTTACATAGGTTTTGGCCTCGTCGGCATTCATAATTTTTTCTTCGAACGTGTATCCGCCCGTCTTGGGATTTTTGACGGCCCGGATCACCTTGGTCCATTTTTTGGAACCTTTCTGCAAGGTAGCAACTACTTTCTTAGCCATGATGTAAAGGTTTTACTTGATTTCGCGATGAATGGTATGCCGTTTCAGGATGGGATTGTACTTACGCAATTCCAAACGTCCGGGTGTATTTTTCTTGTTCTTGGTGGTGATATAGCGCGAAGTGCCCGGAAGCCCCGATTTTTTGTGTTCGGTGCACTCCAAAATCACTTGTACGCGATTGCCTTTTTTCTTTGCCATCGTCCTTAGATTTTACGAGTTAAATATCCTTTTTCACGCGCCTGCTCAATGGCTTTTTTCACGCCGATTTTGTCAATGAGTTTCAATCCCGCTTTGCTCACCTTCAATGTAACCCAACGGTCTTCTTCGGGAATATAAAAACGTTTTTTGAACAAGTTTACTTTGAACTTGCGCTTGGTCAGGTTGTGAGCGTGCGACACGTGATGCCCGCTCATGGCCCGCTTACCGGTAATCTCACAAACTTGCGCCATATTGCGTCCTTTTACTTTTTTCGGACTGCAAAGTAACGATATTTTTCGGTTTTTTCCAAACCCGTTTCGTCCGGCCGCTTTTTCACCGTTTCCGTGCCCGGAAATTCAATATCTGTCCACTATCAAACTCCCGCCATCCAAAGTCTCGTCGCGGAAGTTTTTAAAACCCCGGGCACGCAACATACGTATCACTTCGGCGCGCAAAACTCCGCTACCTTTGCCATGGATAATCCTGAAACGCGGAATTTTATCCCTTTTCATCCGTTGCAAAAACAAACGGAGTTCGTCCAACTGACAAGCCAAAATCATATCCGCGGGCAATTTGCGGCAAGCAGGCAACTTTTCGGCGTGTAAATCCAAAACGGGAATATCCGGCTTATTCTTCGGTTCGCGCAATTTTGGTTCATCTTTAAGCTCCTTGGCCCGAATGTCCAAAGGTCCCAAGGGCACCAATTCATCCATGGCATATTTCTCGACAAAACCCTCGTCGTCCTTCACCACCAATTTCCCATCCCGGATAGCAATCACCGTGCCCGTCCAGCGGCCGTCCACGGGCGAACAGCGATCATCTATTTGCCATTTGTGTTTCAAGCCAGTTCGTTTAAAATATCGCTGATGATTTCCCAAGCATAATCCAATTCGTGCCGGCTAACCGTCAAAGGCGGCGTCAAGCGCACGGCGCGGGGTTCATAAAGCAGCCAAAACAAAATCAACCCGCGTTCCAAGGCACGCCTTACCAGCAAATCGGCCCGGCGCTTGTCGGGCAACATCAGGGCCAACATCAAGCCGCGGCCGCGGATTTTACCGATAAGCGGATGCTTAAAGTTTTGGCGAATATGTTTTTCCATTTCCAAAGCCCGCCTGTCCAGCTCCAATTTTTGCAATTGCCTGACGGTTTCGGCCGCCACGGCCGCCACCACCGGATGGCCGCCAAAGGTGGTGATATGACTCATGGGCGGGTCGGTCAATGTCCGCGAAATTTCTTTTGATGTATGAAAAGCACCGATAGGAAATCCTCCGCCCAAAGCCTTGCCCGTTATCAAAATGTCGGGCACAATGCCGTAGTGTTCAAAGCCGAACATACGTCCGGTGCGCGCAAAACCCGTTTGAATTTCGTCCAAAATAAGCAACGCACCCGTTTCGTCACAACGCTTACGCACCTGCCGCAAGTAGTCGTTTTGCGGCTCCACAAAGCCCGCACCGCCTTGGATGGTTTCCAATATGACCGCCGCCGTCCGCCGGTCAATGCGTTCCAAGTCCTCGGAGCGGTTAAAGCGGATAAACTCCACCCCGGGAATCAAGGGCGCAAAAGGCCTTTTGCGCGGCTCGTAACCCATTACCGACAACGAGCCCTGCGTATTGCCGTGGTAACTGTGCCGGGCGGCCACCACTTTGGGCCGGCCCGTATATTTTTTGGCGGTTTTAAGGGCCGCCTCCGTGGCTTCGGTGCCCGAATTCACCGGATACATTTTGTGCAAGCGGTCCGGCAACACGGCCGCCATTTCCCGGGCCAATTCCACTTGCGGCGCTTGAACAAATTCGCCGTAAACCATCGTATGCCAATATCGATCCATTTGCCGGCGGGCCGCTTCCATCAAGGCCGGATGCCGGTGCCCCAACGGCAAGGCCGACACCCCCGCCACCAGGTCCAAATAGGCCTTCCCCTGCCGATCGTAGATCCAACTGCCGCGCGCATAAGCCGGTTCCACACCCAAAGGTTCCGGCCCCGTGGGAATTTGATAGCGGAGATAATCGTCTCTTAGCGACATAAATCAATGGTTCGGCACAACAAAATTACGCTTTTTTGGTTTGGTCATGCATTTTAATCACGAACGCCGGCTTATGCCGTATGAACGCGCCGCAGGATAAACGACCAAGGAGCAATTTGGAATGCATAAATATGTGTGGCGAGTCTCGCCCGAATCATCATTCCGGTAAGCCGCCACGGATTTTTCCGTAAATTAGAGCCAAATTTTCCGCCATGAAACAATTTTGGGAACGTCATAAATTCGACCTGCTGGCCTTTGCCGTTTTTTTGGTTGTGGCCTTTGTGCTCTATTCACCGCTGCTCGAAGGCAAAAAACTGATGGGCTCCGACAGCATCCAATTCCGTGCCATGGAACACGAACGCATCCAATGGAGCCAGCGCACGGGCCACGATGTTTACTGGACGGGAACCGTGTTTGGCGGAATGCCCACCTACTTGCTGGGCGCCGATTTTCCTTATAACCTGCCGGGCCGCTTGGCCCGGGCGTTGAAATTTTTTCCCAAGCCGGTCAATTTTTTGTTCCTCTATTTCCTGGGCTTTTTTGTGCTGATGTGGGCCATGCGTTTGCGGCCGCTCTACGCTTTGGCGGGGGCCTTGGGTTTTACGCTTTCCACCTATCTGATTATCATCCTGCAAGTGGGCCATTTTGCCAAGGCCGAAGCCGTGGCTTTTTTCCCTTGGGTGTTGGCCGGCGTTTGGCTCATCGCCGAAAGGCGGAAATATACGGGCGGCTTTGTACTCCTGGCCCTGGCTATGGCCTTGGAAGTGGAAGCCAAACATTACCAAATGACCTATTACCTGGGTTTGGCCTTGATGATTTACGGGCTTTTTTGGCTTTGGGAAATTTATCGCAAAGGCGAATGGAAACATTTTTTGCGTAGCATGGCCCTGATGTTGGGCGCCGTAATCATTGGCACGGGAATGAATTGGAGTTCCCTAAGTGCCATTCGCGAATACATCTCGCAAAGCATTCGCGGCAAGCAATTCGTTACCATAAATCCCGACGGCAGTCCGCGGAAAATTTCCCACGGACTCGACCGTAATTACATCACCGAATACAGCTACGGCCCGGCCGAAAGTTTCAACCTGTTTATTCCCGGATTTACGGGCGGGTCGAACCGCGAAAAATTGGGCGAAAATTCCCATTTGTATCGTGCCTTGATGCAAAAAAACGTCCGTCCGGCCGATGCGCGGCAGTTTGTTGAAAATACTTCGCTCTACTGGGGCAAGCAACCCATTGTGATGGCTCCGGCCTACATCGGCGCAATAATTTTGTTTTTGGCATTGATGGGTTTTTTGTTGGTGCGTGGCCGAACCGTTCGTTGGATGCTGACCGTGAGTATCGTAGCGCTTTTGCTCTCGTGGGGAAAGCATCTGCCTTGGCTAACCGATGCGATGATCGACTATTTTCCGATGTATAACAAATTCCGCGCCGTGGCTTCGGTGCAGGTGCTGCTTGAATGGCTGCTTCCGGTGGTGGCCGTGCTGGGAATTATAGCACTGACCGACAAAAACTTACCGGAGCAGCAAAAAACCAAAGCCCTGAAAATTGCCGCCGGAACGCTGGGCGGTTTGGCTTTGTTCTTTTGGCTTTTGGGCGGACAATTGTTCCACTTTGAAAGCGCCCAAGACGGAATCTACCAGCAATACGGCCTGCTGGACGCCCTGATAGCCGACCGCCAGGCCCTGCTTCGTAGCGATGCGTTTCGCAGCTTGCTTTTTGTGCTGGCTGCGGCCGGCTTGGTGTGGGCTTATTTGCGCAAAGGGCTTGATGCCAAAATCATGGCGGGTGGTCTTGCCCTTCTGGTGATTTTGGACCTGGGCGGTGTGGCCAAACGTTATATCCGGGACGATGATTTTATGAGCAAACGCGAAATCGACCGCTATTTCCGTCCCACGCCGGTGGACAAAGCCATTATGCAAGATCAATCCTACTATCGTGTCATCAATTTCGCCCGTAATCCGCTCACCGACGGCATGACATCCTACTTCCACAAAAATCTGGGTGGGTATCATGCGGCCAAACCGCGACGCATTCAAGATATTTTCGACTTTTACCTCACCGATAGCATCCACTATCCGGTGCTGAATATGTATAACGTTAAATACATCATTTTCCGCGACAAAAAAGGCCTGCAATACAGTCCCAATCCTGCGGCTTTCGGTCCGGCTTGGTTTGTGCAAAACCTGCAATTCGTGCCCGACGACAATGCCGAAATCCTGGCGTTGCGCTCGGCGGACTTGCGGCATACGGCCATATTGCAAAACAGTTATACCGGCCTGAAAAACTTCCGTCCGCAAGCCGATAGCACTGCCCGCATCCGCTTCGACAAATACACGCCCGAAGCGCTTACCTACACCTCGCATAATCCGTCCGACGGCTTCGCCGTGTTTTCCGAAAATTATTATCCCTTCGGTTGGAAGGCCTATATCGACGGAAAGCCCGTGCCCATCTACAAGGTGAATTACAGTTTGCGCGGACTCCGTATTCCTGCGGGCCGGCACAAAATCGAAATGCGGTTCGAACCCGAGGTGATACGGAAAGGCGGAAAAATATCGCTCCTTTTCATAGTTTTGTTCCTGCTGGGTGTAGCATATTGGTTTTTCGAATTATGGAAAAAACGACAGGCATCCGTTTCAGCATAATCGTTCCCACGCACAATCGGCCCGAAAAGCTGCATCAGTTGTTGGACAGCATCCGTATCCAAAACTTCGATGCCGGTGCTTGGGAAATCCTCGTTGTGGACAATGCGCCGGATAACGAACAAACAAAGGAACTTGTGGAACGTTTCCAATCGGAATTTCCGCAATGGAATTTGCGCTACGTTCGCGAACCGGAAAAGGGGATGATGCGGGCACGCAATCGCGGTGTTGCCGAAGCCCGTGGCGATGTGCTTATTTTCCTGGACGATGATGTGTTGCTGCATCAGGACTATATGGAACGGGCCCAAGCCGAACTGCCGGGCTTGGCGCCGCCTTTTGCCGGCGGCGGACGGATTATTCCGGTGTTCGAACACCAAAAACCGCCTTGGCTGACCAAGTTTTTTATGCCTTTGCTGGCCGAAATCAATTTGGGCGAACAGTTGCGGCTGTTTCCAAAAAAACGCTATCCGTTCGGTATCAATATGTTGGTTCACCGTTCGGTGTTCGACCGTTTCGGTTTGTTTCCGGTGCAAGAGGCCCGGCGAGGCGAGGATTGGCTCAGCATTCCCGAACGCCGGTTTTTTGCGCAATTGAAGGAGGAAAACATTCCCATATACTATTTGCCCAATCTGACGGTGTGGCATTTGCTTCCGGCTCATTATGCCCGCAAGCGCCACATCCGCCGGCAGGCCGAAATCCACTACCGGATGGAGTTGGCCGACAAGCGGGCGTTCCACGGTTGGCGTTTGCTGCGCACTTGGGGTCGTGAAGGGCTCAAATGGGTGGCCACCCTGGGCGTGGGTTTTTACTACCTGATGACCACGCAATGGGAAAAAATCAAGCCCGTTTTTCAATACCGCTATTGGATTAGCCATTTGTTGCTTCGTTGTTCGTTGGGCAAAGACCGGTGTTCTCAAATCGAGAAAACAATGTAACAAAGCCGCCGGTCCGACCATTATTGTTTGTTGTTCCGGGAGCCCCACGCTCCGCCTGCGGCCTTGCGCGGGTCTCCCTCCACGGCTCCACAAGCCTGCGGCTTCCCGGGGCCGGCATCAAGGGCCGCGCCTTGTCTTGTTCCGCCACTTCGGGAGCCTGCACGCTTCGCCTTCGGCTTCGCGTTTGTCTCCCTCAGGGCTCCGCAAGCCCTTCCGGCTCCGCTTCGCTTTGCCGTTGGTCTTGCTTCGCAGGCCTCGGAACCCTTCGGTTTCCTCGTCGGCTCCGGGAGCCACCTGTGGCGTCTCCCTTCGCGGGCTACGAAGCCCTTTGGCGCCTTCGCTACGCTCCGCCGCCGGTCTTCGCGCCGGCTAGGGTGTTGTCCATCCGGAAACGCAGGACTCCGAAGCATCAAAAAAAGGTTATCGTCTTACCAACGGATAGGTTCTTTGCCATGGGCTTCCAGGTAGGCGTTGGCCTTGGAAAAATGCCGGTTGCCGAACCAATACCCCTTGTTGGCACTCAGCGGCGAGGGATGCCCCGAAGTGAGCACCAAATGCTTGGACGTGTCGATAAGCGGAAGGTTTTTCTTGGCGTCGCCGCCCCAAAGCATAAAAACCACGTTTTGTTTGAGGTCGGAAATTTTTTTGAGGGCCGTGCGGGTAAACCTTTCCCAGCCCTTTCCGGCGTGAGACCGTGGTTGGCCCCGGCGCACCGTAAGCACCACATTGGGCAGAAATACACCCTGACGGGCCCAGCGGGTCAGGTCGCCACTTTGCGGGATAGGAACACCCAAGTCGTCGTGAAGTTCGCGAAAAATATTTTGCAACGAAGGCGGAAAAGGCACACCGTCGCGCACCGAAAAACACAGGCCGTGGGCCTGACCGGGATTGGGATAAGGGTCTTGGCCCACAATCACCACTTTAACTTTGTCGAAAGGGGTTTGCTCGAAAGCATTGAAAATCAAGCGTCCGGGCGGATAGCATTCGTAACGGGCATATTCGCGGCGGACAAAATCGGTCAGTTGTTTGAAGTAATCTTTTTCGAACTCTTCGTGCAGGACTTCCTTCCAAGAGGGTTCAATACGGACGTCAACGGCCATTAGTCGTAGATTTGGATAAATTCTTCGATGCGTTCCACCATATCACGGTTGCCCACATAGAAAGGCACCCGTTGATGCAATTCGTCGGGTTCGATGTCCAGGATGTCGCGATAACCGTCCGATGCCTTACCGCCGGCCTGTTCGGCCAGGAAAGCCATAGGGTTGCATTCGTAGAGCAGGCGTAGTTTACCGCTGGGATGCTTGGACGTGGGCGGATACAGGTAAACACCGCCTTTGATCATATTGCGGTGAAAATCCGACACCAACGAACCGATATAGCGCGAAGTGCACGGGCGGTCGTCTTTTTCTTCCTGGCAATATTTGATAAACTTTTTGATACCCAAAGGAAAATGCACATAGTTTCCTTCGTTGATGGAATAAATTTTTCCTTTTCCGGGAAATTTCATTTGCGGATGCGAAAGGTAAAAGACGCCCAGCGCCGGGTTAAGCGTAAAGCCATTGACGCCGTGTCCGGTGGTATAGACAAGCATGGTGGACGTGCCGTAAATCACATAGCCGGCGGCCACTTGCTTGCGGCCCGGTTGCAGGAAATCTTGAAGGGTTACCGGTTCACCCACGGGACTGATGCGGCGGTAAATGGAAAAAATGGTGCCCACCGACACATTCACGTCGATGTTGGACGAGCCGTCGAGCGGGTCGATCAGCACCACGTATTTGTTCATATTATCCTTGTTCATCCCCGCCACACTGATAAAATCGTCTTCTTCTTCGGAGGCAATGCCGCAAACAATTTCGCGGTTAACCAGGGCGTCGATGAACAAGCGGTTGGCCAACACATCCAGTTTTTGCTGTTCTTCGGCATGGACGTTATTGTTGCCCGAAGCGCCCAGGATATCGGTCAGGCCGGCTTTGTTCACATAGTGATTCACCACTTTGGCCGCCAGGCGTATGGAATTGAGCAAGGTGGATAATTCACCCGTGGAATACGGGAACTCATGTTGTTTTTCGATAACAAATTCGCCTAGGGTTTTGGGTTGCATATTTCGAAAAATTAAAATCGTCCGGAAATTTGAATTTTGAGGTTACGTCCCGGTTCGCTCACGGCCGAGGCAAAGCGTTTGTAGTGGATGTCGAAAATGTTTTCCACGCCCAAATCCAACGACAGGTTGTGCATCAGGTGGAAGCGGAAATAGAGGTTAAACACATACCAATCGGGGAAACCGGTGTAATCACCCGTTTGCGGATCCACCGGACTTTCGTCCAGGTTGTCGATGCCGCCGTTTACGTCGTATTCGTTCAAAGGTTTGCGGCCGTTATAAATGCCGCTGAAAAGCATATCGAAATAATCGTTTTCGATTTGCAGGCTGCTGTAAATTTTCCAAGGCGGAATCGAAGGCATGGGGTCGCCGTTTTGTTTGCGGCCTTTGAGCCAGCTGGCATCGGCATGCCATTTGATGCGACGGTTGATTTGCCAATCGGCGGCCAAGTCGAAGCCATAGATATGGGCGTTTCCGTTATTTACATTGGCATAGATATCCACCATTTCGCCGTCATAGTTAATTTGCGAAAAGCCGCCCAGCGTAAAGGGCTGCCGGTCGATAAAGTTATGAATAATGTTGTAATAGGCATAGCTTTGAACACTTAACCCCAGCGAAGAAAAAGTTTTTTTTACTCCCAGTTCCGAAGAATAGGAATATTCGGGTTTCAGGCCCGTGTTTGGCACCAAGAGTTTGCCTTTCTTTTCGCGGATTTTTCCAATGTCGTCGATATTGGGCGAACGGAATCCGCTGCCCAAATTGATGCTTATTTTCCAATTACGCGGCGAGTAAATGTAGGAAAGCATGGGTGTTACCGCAAAATTGGCCATATCGATTTGCTGGAAAGGCAGGGAAACCAATTGCAAATTTTGCCAGCGGGCAAACAGATAGGTTTGGGTAAAACGAAGGCCGGCTTCCAGGAAATGTTCGTTGTTGAAACGTTTGGTGGCATCGGCATAGAGGGCGTAGCTTGTGTAGTAGGCACCGTCGTTGGGGTAGCGGCTGGGCACGTAATAGTCGCCCGTGAGCCCGGTTACCTTGTCGCCGTTTATTTGAAGTTGCCGGCCGTAGGCCTTGGAAAAAACACGGTTGTGCACGGCTTCGAGCCCGTAGTGGAACTGCAAATGCCGCGAAAATGAAGCCGTAGCATCCAGGTTGAGCGAAAAAACGTGCAATTTTTCTTTTTTGAATTCCCGGATATCGCTCCCGAATTTGCGTTGAATCCGGCTTTCGAGGATATGTTGATAGGCCGGAATGATTTTTACTTTGCTCAACCACCTGCGTCCGGGTTCGGCTTCCCAGCGGGGCGAAAACAAAAACCGCTGCATGGGGCCGTAGCGCCATTCGGCGAATTTCAACCGGCCGTTTTTGTATTCGGTAAGTTTATCAAAACGTGGTATATCCGAAGTGGTATGAAATTGGGTGTCGAAAATGAGCCGGGCGTTTTTTCCGGTGGCAAAAACGGTTTTGTTGAACAAGTCGTATTGTTTGTAACCGGTGTTGGGTTGCACCAGAAGGTCCGGGTTTTCCACCGGATTGGGATTGTAGTGCGTAGCCGTGTTGTCGGAATATTCGCGCACGATGCCCCAATCGTCGTAGCCATGCAGGCGCAGGGTACCCATACGGATGTTGCCGAAATCCGAATAGGTCAAAGCCGTTATCGATGCCCAACGGGCTTGGCTTACGGTAAAATTAAAATGAAAGGTGGCTTCACGTGTGGCCGTGGCAAAGCGTCCCAAAAAACCGCCTTTGAATTTTTTCGGACTTCCCAAAGCGGGGGTTTTGGTAATAAAATGAATCACACCGCCCAAGGCATCGGAACCATAGATGCTGGACGGGCCCTGAATCACTTCGACCCGCTCTAAGATGGGTGGAGCAATGGTAATGGCATTGTGCAAATGGCCGGTGCGGTAAATGGCATTGTTCATTCGCACGCCGTCGATAACCAGCAAAATACGGTTGGCTTCCAAACCGCGAATCACCGGGCTTCCGCCTCCGCCCTGGCTACGCTCGACCGACACGCCGGGCACCGACATCAGCAAGTCGGGCAGTTCCGAAACGGTTTGTTGCTCGATTTGGTAGGTATCGAACAATTTGACCTCTTTTCCGATATTTTCCTTGCGCCGTTCGCTTCGCGAAACACTGAGCACCACCGTGTTGAGCACCGTCAGGTTTTGATACATTTCCACCCGGTAGCGGTTCATCACAATATCTTGCTTGGTCATCCGGGTTATTTCGTAATCGGGATGCACAAAGTAGATGGTATCTTTCATGTGGAATATCTTCAAATCCACTTCGCCCCGATCGTTGGTGTGCAGGATTATTTTTTTCGAAGCATTGTAAACCGTTACTTGGGGAATGGGAGTCTTGGTGTCGTGAGCAACCACTTTGACCACTTGTGCCCGTAAGCCATGAACGGCAAAAAGACCTAACAACATTACAAGTAATTTCCTTCTCATCGGCTCAACATTTCATTGTAAACAAATACGCTTTCGGGCAAATGATAATTTCCGGTATGAAGTTGAAAATACATTTCCCAAATGCGCAGTATTTCCATACGCTGTTTCCGGTTTTTTACCGGACGGCCTTGCAAAAACGCTTTGAACCACTGCGAACGTTCGGCATCCAGCGTGGTAGGGCCGTTTGTTCCGGTAAATTTTCCTTCGTTTACATCAAAAAATGTGCCCTTTTCACCGGTTTGCGGGGCAAATCCCAAATAATTACTCAAATCGAACATAAACCGGAGGTGAAAATCGGGGTCGTAATCGGCCTTGTCAAGTTGCAAAAAGTATTCGCAGAACTTATCAAAACTTTCCGGTCCGGGTTCACCGCGGAGGGTTTGACGCAAAGTGTCGGCTAAAAAAAGCGCTTGGGCGGTTTTGTAAACATTGATACCCAAATCCTTGTAAAGATACGCCGGTCGCACACTTTTGAGCACCGGCAATCCCTTGCCGGTATGCAGAGCTTCGATGTCCAAACAAGCGGGCGGAACGCTCATTGTGCGTTTGCGTCGGCCTTCGGCCGAACGTCCGGTTTTGACCGCCATACTTATCCGTCCGCTCCGGCGACCCAAGACGTCGATAATAAAGGTGTTGTCGTTATGTGCAATGCGTCGCAGAATCAATATGCGGTCGGTAAAATGCATAGCCGGTTTATTTGACAATCAGGGCTTTGAGCACCTTGGTGTGGGTGGTGTCGTCATCGGTAAGCAAAACCAGGTAAACGCCGGTGGCCACTTTCCGGCCCGAAAAATTACGTAAGTCCCACTCCACCGTGCCGCCACGCGAACGGGTTTCCCACACCAAATTTCCTTCAATGTCGGTGATTTTAACGCTGATGTCCGACATCAGGTTGCGGATAATGAGCCGTTGATGCCGTTTTTGGTTCAACGGGTTGGGATAAACATAGGCCTTGTCCAAATTGTCCTTGCCTTCGGTGGCGTCGCCGCGGAAACCTATCAGGCCTTTGTCGGTGCTGATATAAACCACGCCTGTAATGGGGTCGATGGCCACGTCGAAAATGGCATTGCCGGGCAGGGGTGAGTTTTCGGCCGTAAAATGATAGATGGTTTCCTGTCCGTCGGCCGACACGTAGAAAAGCCCGGCGTTGGTGGTGCCTATCCATTTGTTGTTGGCGCCGTCCACCACAATTTCGGTAATTTCCTGGTTGGCCATCAGCTCCACGCCTTGATTGTCCTGGCCGTGCAATTCGGCCAGTTCGATAATGATGGGTTCGGTGCGAACTTCGGGGTCGGTAAATGCGCGTTCGGGGTTTCGCAGAATACGCAGCCCTCGCAAAGTGCCGATCCACAGCGTATTGTCTTTGTCCACGGCGGTAGCTTGGGTGTTGCGGTAGCCGCCTTCGTAGGGAATGTTATTGTTTTCGGTCAGGGTTACCAGTTCGCCGGTTTCGGGATTTAGTCCCACCACGCCCAAACGGTGGGTGGCCATCCACAGGTTGCCCG
>JALWYR010000111.1 GCA_027003085.1 Flavobacteriales bacterium | reverse complement strand
ACCAATGACAGCCAGCAGTCTTACCCCTTTTCCCTTCCTTTTTTCGATTAACATTTTTCATCTTCAAGTTTACGTTTCTTTTACGGTTTATTTCCTGATGCAAATATAGAATGACATCGTTCTCCTACTGCAAACATTGAAGGACATCACCGCTTTGTAACCCGGCTAAACTTTACAAAAAACCTCTGTGTTACGCTGTGAAATAAACTCTGCGTCCTCTGTGGTTTATTCTTTTTTTTAACCACAGAGTTGCACGGAGTGCGGCACAGAGTCGCGCAGAGTTTTTCCGCTACTGTAAAAATTGAAGGACATTGTTGTTTTACAATCTTGCACAGTCATACGTGAACTTTATCCTCTGTGTTACTCTGTGGAAAACTCCGTGTCCTCTGTGGTTTTTAATAATTTAACCACAGAGTTTCACAGAGTCCGGCACGGCGTTGCACGGAGTTTCAAGGAGAAAAAAGAAAATGCTATAATTTTACGCCGTAAAATATAATGCCCTGGCCTTTGTGGTTAATTTATTTTACCACAACCTTTATTGGGAAGTTTAGCGGCGCTCGTTGGTCAGGGACGACAAATCGTAATCGGCAAAGCGACGCAAATAATCCTCGATGCGGGTTCCGTAGGCATCTCTCGCACTTTCGCGTCCGTGGGAATAGAGGAATCGCTTCACCGCACCGGCCCCGGCCAAGTGAGCGGCGGCCAATATGCCCGATTCGGTAATTTTGACACCGCGAATATACTTGCCGCTAAACCGCTGTATTTCTTTTTTCAAATATTTGCGGTTGTGCAGCACATAGCGCCGGAAGGCCTCCTCCTGCAAGCGCGGGTTGCGCAAAAAATCCTTGCGGTTGATACGCAACTGCCGCAAAGTTCCGGCACCGAATTGGTATTTACCCATAAATCCCAGCGAATTGACCACATCGTAACGTCCGCCGGATTCGTTGAAGGCCAATGCCTCCTTGAAACCGACAAAATCCTTACCCACAAATGGAATCTTTACTTGGGCGGTTTGTGTCATACTGTCTTTCCACTTGGGAAAAACAGCCGGCTTGGGTGCAGGCCGGTCGGGAATGAAGACCACCGGCTCGCGGGTTTCGTTTTCCAATCCCGTGTAGGAATATACCAACAACAGGATGGCAATTAAACCGAATATATAGACCGGATATTTTTTCATAGTTATCAAAAATATGTTTTTGGCGGCGCAAAGGTATCAAAAAATATGCCAAAGAGGGAAAAAATTTTATCAAGTTGTTAATTTATCGATTAAATCCGGGGCGTTGATGCCAAACAGAAAACTTTAAAAAACATTATTTTTGAAATGCTAAACCGGCCATTATGCAAGCGGTAAAATTCAGTTGGCGGCGTTTGGGTATGCATCTTTTGCTGGATGCTGTGGGGTGGATCAGTTATGCGGTACCCGGACTGGGCGAAAGCATCGATTTGATTTGGGCGCCCTTGTCGTCCTATTTGCTTATGAAAATGTATCCCGGCACCGTGGGAAAAGTGGCGGGGCTCATCGAATTTGCCGAAGAGATACTGCCGGGCACCGATTTTATTCCCACCTTTACGCTTACCTACCTTTATACTTTATGGGAAAACCGGGTCCGGGGCATCAATTCATCCACGTCGTCCAATCGCGGCCGGCCAATCGAATCACACGATAAGCGGCGGAATAATAAGCCAGATAACGCACCACGCTGATGCGGCGAATCCATTGGCGTTTTTCGGAAACAGAGCTGGTGTAATAATCGGTCATAGGCGGTTTTTTTTAGTATAACGCCAAGGATGCCGGAATATTTTTTTGCCGATAACAATAAAATACAATCCGGCTAAAACCAGTAGAAGGCATCGGGAATATGTTCGACGCGGGTTTGTCCGCCCTGGCGCACAATGGCCACAATGTCGAACCGGATGTCGCCTTCCCAACCGGTTTGTTCGGCATAGGCATTAACCGCTTCGGTAAGCATACGGATTTTCCGGCGCCCTACAAAAATTTCGGGCCTTCCGAAGGCGTCGGTTCCGCGGGTTTTGACCTCGACGGCCACCAACACATCGCCGTCGCGTGCCAAAATGTCCACTTCGGCCCGGCCAGCACGCCAATTGCGGGCCAGAATTTCGAAGCCGTGGCGACGAAGAAAATCCACGGCCAAATCCTCGCCCCAACGTCCGAAATCGTTATGCCGGGCCATGGGATTGGGTTTGGAATGTGATTCCGGTTAGCACTTTTTGCATGGCTTGGCGCAAGGTGTCCAAAGGGACTTCCTCGCGGGCCACATAAATCAGGAGCACGGCCACGGGAACACGATTTTGCAGGTGTTTTTGTTCCAAGCGGAAGGCCTCGCGCATAAGCCGTTTGATGCGGTTCCGCCGGACAGCTTTGCGGAATTTTTTGCGCGAAACACTAACGGTGGCTTGGAAAGGCACAACGCCGGGCAATTGCTCCACCGGCAAATAAACGGCTTTGACCGGCCAGGCAAACTCCGACCGGCCGCCGGATACCAGGGCTTCGATCAGTTTGCGCCTTTTAAGCCGGTAGGCCTTGGGGAATCCGTAGGGGCGTTTGCCGGGGGTCATGGTTGTGGTGTCCATTGGTTGTTTTGCCAATCCACATCGGGAGCAAGCATGTCGGGATTGAGAAAAATCAAGCGAATGCGGTCTTTGGGCAGGGGAATTTCGAATGCGTAGGTGGGAAATCCGTCATACCAGGGTTTCAGCGTATGAAATTCCGCAGGTTGGATAAACAAAGGCCCTTGCCGATAGTGGAGCGTGCGGAAAAAGGGAATATGCCAAATGTGCAATTGGCCATCACCGGTTTTGACGGCCACATCCACGGGCATGGGCATGGTGCCGCGGTTGCGAATGCGTATCAAGGTTTTGTTTCCACGGGCTTCGACCGTGTCGATGGCGTAGTCGATGTGTTTGGTGCCGTTGATCCAATAGTCGTAGTACCAATCCAATTCCATGCCGGCGGCCCTTTCGGCTTCACGGAGTATATCGGCCGGGCCGGGGTGCTTGAATTGCCAATGGCGGTAATAGTTTTGCAAGAAGCGGAAAGCCGCCTCCGGCCCGGCAATGTGAAAAATGCCGGCCAGGAAAAGCGCGCCTTTGTCGTAGGCATTGACCCAATAAGCCGCATGCGAATCGTAGAAATCGGAAAAGAGCGACGCGGGTTCTTCGTAATCGCTGCCGGCATAGGGAATGTAGGATTCCAGCATACCTTGGGTGATCCATTTGTCTTCGCCACGGGGTTTGTACCACAAATCGTGCATGGCCATGGTGCTGACAAAGGTGGTAAAGCCCTCGTCCATCCAAGGATAGCGGTTTTCGTCGGTGGCCAGGACGAATTGAAACCAGGAATGGGCCATTTCGTGCAGCGTGGTACCCACCAGGGAGCCCAATTTACGCTTGCCAAGGATAAAAGTGCCCATGGCGTACTCCATGCCTCCGTCGCCGGCTTGAATGATGCTGTATTTACGGTAGGGATAAGGACCGATGATTTTATTGTAGTAGGCCAAAGCCCGGGCGGCATAGACCTTTAAGCTGTCCCAATTGCGCTGCACCGTTTTGGACGAAGGTACATAGTAGAAATGCAAGACCACGCCGCTATCGGTGCGTAAGGTGTCGTGCCGGTATTTGGAGTCGGCGGCCCAGGAAAAATCGTGCACTTGCGGTGCAACAAAATGCCAGGTGAGTTTTTGCCCTTTACGGAGCCGGCGTTTCTTCCGGTTTGCAGGGGGGAAGTTGGCTGTTTTTACTTCGTTGGGATTTTTCAAATAGCCCGAAGCGGCCACTGTGTAGCGGGAATCGATGTGGATGCGCACATCAAAATCGCCCCACACGCCGAAAAACTCACGGCCCAGGAAAGGGCGCACGTGCCAGCCGTCGGGGCGGTATTCGGCGGCTTTGGGATACCATTGGGCCATGGAAAGGGCGATGCCTTCGGCATTGTCGTAGCCCGAGCGGCGGATGAGTTTGGGAATCTGCACCGTATAGTCCATATCGAACACGGTGGTATCGCCCGGGGCCAAGGGCTTATTGAGCCGGACGCGCATCACGGTTCCGGTGATTTGGTAATCCGCATCGCGGCCGTCTTGGCGGAGCGAACGGATGGTGTACCGGCCAATTTCATCCGGTTTCAGTTTGGCCAATTTTTCCAGGCGCTTGTCAGGGTCTTTTCGGGTGTGGTTATGCCAATACATGGCACTTCCCGGCCGGAAGGCGTTCCAATAAAGGTGGTAGTAGAACTCGTGCAGCGTATCGGGGGAGCGATTTACGTAGGTAAGCCGTTGTTTCCCGTGATAGGTGTGGTTTGTAACGTCCACATCCACATCCATTTCGTATTTGGCATATTGCTGCCAGTAGTTTTGCGCAAAGGATATATTGAAAAGGAAAAAGAAAAACAGGCCAAAAAAGAAGCGTTTCATCGGTTTGTGTTTGGACACGAAAATACACAAACGGCGGGGTAAATCAAAACGGGATAATTGCGCGGTTATCATCGATATCTTGAAAACAAAGACATTTTAAGTTTAATTACAAGAAAAAAATATGTTTGGATTGATTTATCGCTCAAAAAAGAACGGATTTTGGGCTATAAAATAAAAATTTATAGCTCAAAATGCTTGATCATTATTTGGGGGATTTAAAAAATTGAAATACGGACTTATTCCGGCGTATATAAGTACCTGAAACCGGTAAGAAAAATTTGATGAATTTGTTTATCGCTCAAAAAATGTTTATTTTTGGGCTATAAATCTAAAATTTATCGCTCAAATGGCACCTTTACCCTGGAATTGGCAGTTGCCCGAATGGCCGAATTTTGGCTATGACGAAAGTGCCTTACAAGATTTGGAAACGGAATTTATCCTTCAAACGGGTAAAGAAGGGGGTATTTTGGAATTTATAGATGACGCCGATCGGGAAAAATGGTTGGTGGAAATATTAACATCCGAAACATTGCGTACGGCGGAAATCGAAGGTGAGATTTTGAATCGTGAAAGTGTACAATCGTCGGTAAAAAAATTTTTGGGACTTGATTATGACCAAGCCCGGCAACCACCTGCCGAAGAAGGCATGGCACGTGTAATGGTGGATATATACCGGCATTATAATCAACCGCTCACGCACGAGTATTTATGGAAAATAAATGCTTTGATGTTATCACACCGCCGGGATTTGAGTGATGTGGGCCGGTATCGCAGGCATGCCGAACCCATGCAGGTGGTTTCGGGGAGTGTAGGACGGCGCCGGCTGCATTTCGAAGCACCACCCTCGGAAAAGGTTCCGGGAGAAATGGATGCCTTTGTGTCTTGGTTCAACCGGAAACATCAAGCCGGTAAACGCATGCATAATCCGCTTACATTGGCGGGTATTACGCATTATTATTTTATCAACATTCATCCGTTTGAAGACGGGAACGGGCGTATTGCCCGGGCCCTTTCGCTCAAATCGGTGGCCATGAGTTTGCAACGCCCCGTACTACTGAATTTATCGGCTATGGTAAACGCACATAAACGGGAATACTACGCCATGTTGGAAAAACATAATCACAGTTTGAACATCACCGAATGGTTGGTTTGGTATGGTCGTTTATTGATCCGTGCACAAACCGATGCGGTGGAAAAACTGAAACGGATTGTCCAGAAAATCCGGTTTTTCCGGCAAAAGGGCCATTTGCTGAACAAGCGGCAAGCCAAGGTGATAGCCAAGTTGTTTGAGATGGGGCCGGAACGGATGTCCAAAGGTTTAAATGCACGTACCTACCGACAAATTGCCCACACTTCGGAATCCACTGCCACGCGTGATTTGCAGGATTTGGTAAGCAAGGCTATATTCTACCGGACAGGTGAACGCAAGGGGACACGGTATTATTTGCTTTTGGAATAAAAACCCGCGCCAGGGATGGGAGCGGTTATGCGGCGCAGGGTAGGCATCGCTTCAAGCATAAATTATCACACCAAGTTTTGTTCTTTTTGCCGACAACGGCATTGGCACCCCTTGCCATAGCTACGGCTATGCC
>JALWYR010000110.1:923-6019 GCA_027003085.1 Flavobacteriales bacterium | reverse complement strand
AAAAACTTGAAGTAGGATTATCTGCCATTTATTCGCAATATAAGCGTCACGGCGATTTTGATGATCAGTACGGAAACCAAACTTCCGGTTCGTTCAATGCATGGTTTGCCCGTGATTTGGATATGGCCAAACAAAAAGAATTGATTGACCTGAAAACACCGGAAGGCTACTTGGCTTCGTGGAACTGGTGGGGGCCTTTCTACATGGCATTGTTGCCAAATTACGGCTATAATGTAGAATGGTTAAAAAAACCGGTATTCTGGTTTAACCACTATACATGGTTGGATCGTTATGATCGAAATGGTTTTGGAAACAACTTGACAGCCAATGTTTACGCACAATATGATATTACCAAACATTTTACGGCAAAAATTAATTTCTCGCGTTATCAATCCAACAGAAATTCCAACTTCCATTTGCCTTATGAGATTGATTATTCTTCCGAAAAAAATCTGTACATGAGTTGGGTAAATAGTTTCGGAGAGTACAAGAGTAATTATACGGAAGATAACTATAACGCTTTCTTATTCTATAAAAATAAAATTAATGACGATTTCACCTTTGATGGAATGTTGGGAACTACCTTACGCGTGAACAATTATTATTCACTGCAAAACTGGATGAATCCGGAAGATAAAGAAAACGGCTTGATTATTCCTGATGTATATCGTTTTGATAACACGAAAAAACCCGTAACCGGATCGCGAGGTGAAGGACACAAAAAGGTTTACTCCTTGTTCGGTAAGGTTACATTAGGTTACAAAGACATGCTCTTTGTTGAAGCAACCGGTCGTCAGGATTGGAGTTCCGCTTTGTTCCCCGATCACAATGGATATTTCTACCCTTCCATCGGTTTAACTTACAACTTTACCGATATGGAATCTTACCAAAACAATGAAAATTTAAGTAAAATTCTTTCTAATGGTAAATTCCGTATCGGATGGGCACAAGTAGGATCTGATGTTGCCGAACATATGATATATCCCCGTTATCCTATTCTGAGTGGGGTTCCTTATCAAGGTTATGCTACGCTTGTTACACCGAGTTATTTCGTGGATCCGAACCTAAAACCTGCTTTGAACTCTTCGTTCGAAACCGGTTTTGATCTCAAATTCTTTGAGGATCGTGCAGGTTTGAGTTTTACCTATTACTATGAAAAACGTAAGGATGAAATCATTTTCCAAGCCATTTCGCCCTCCACGGGTTATAGTTCTTATTTGACTAATGGTGGTAAAACTCACCGTTCGGGTATTGAATTGACATTGAATGGAAGCCCCATTAAAACCAAAGACTTTGAATGGAATATCGATGTCAATTTTGCTAAGAACAAAACCATTGTGGACGAGGTACCCGGCGATGCCAAAGAAATGCTAGCTCCCGGTGGACGTTCTTGGAGTGGGGGAGATACTTGGAGTCGTATCTTGTTGGTTCACCGTGAAGGAGAAGAATGGGGTCAGTTGAAAGGATATGACATCAAACGTGATGATAATGGTAATCCTGTATTGTCACCCAATGGCTTGTATGTTACTACCGATGAGCAAGTTTACTTCGGTAGTGTTCTCCCCGACTTTACAGGCGGTATCACTAACGTATTTACTTACAAAGATTTCTCTTTGGCGGCTCACTTTACCTTCCAAAAAGGCGGTAAGTTTTATTCCGGCTCGGAAGTTTGGGGATATTACTCAGGTTTGTATGAAGAAACCGGTTTGAATGGACATCGTGAAGATGGTGTTGCACTTGAAGGTGTGGATGCCAGCGGAGCACCTGTCAACGTTACTGTCGATGCTCGTGATTATTACGAACAATTCCATGATAATAATATTCCCGGTCCGTTCATCCATGATGCAAGTTTCTTCAAACTTCGCGAGCTGAACTTGACCTATCACTTGCCCAAAAAACTCTTGGGTGGTAAATACCTCAAAAGTGCAAGCATCAGCTTGATTGGTACAAATGTGTGGTTAATTGCCGTATCCAAAGACAATTATCACCGTTGGGATCCTAGTGAATTATCGCAAGTTTACGGTGAAGACGCGCAATTACCCGGTACCCGTCGTTACGGTGTAAACATTAAACTTAGCTTCTAATAAGTAGTGAATCCAAAAATTGTAAAAATGAAAACAATGAAAAAAATCCAATTATTCCTCATAGCGTTGTTGGTCTTGGGTTCATGTAAGAACATGGACTTTGGCGACATCAACAAAGATCCCATTGGCCCCAATGAGCCCAGTCCCAAGGATTTGCTGGCCGGTGGTATGATTAACTTCTTCAACAACGCAGGACGTAACTATCATTCCAATCCTACGTTCTACGTACAATGGCAAACGCAAAACCAATACACGTCGGAAATGCGTTATGCGGATCAACCCATTGACTGGGATCCTTGGTATGTGCAAGTATTATCCAACTTCCAAACCAATATCCAGTATATCAATGATCATCGCTCCGATGCTACGGTATTGTCCATGGGTGATCCGGATAATCAAATTGCCGTTAACATGATAATGAAAGCTTATGTTTTCAAATTCATTACCGATATTTACGGCGATATTCCCTTTTCGGAAGCACTTGATCCGGAAAACAAAACGCCTAAATACGACAACCAAATAGAGATTTATCACGGGATAATTGATATGCTTAAACAAGCTCGTGATATGATTAATGTTTCAGCATCGGTAGCTGTTCAAGGAGATGTATTGTATAATGGAGACATGCAAAAATGGCAGAAATTAGCCAACTCTTTGATACTTAATGCTGCTTTGCAATTAAGTAATGTTGCAAGTGAAGTAACCTATGCCCAAACAGAATTTAATAGCGCTTTGAATCATTCAGCAGGTGTAATTGAAGCAGTTTCGGATGAAGCTTGGGTTTATTATGACCACAATTCACGAGCGCTACAAAACCCTTGGTCACGTCTTCGTCCCGAGGACTATTTCCTGAGTAAGGAATTTACGGATGCCCTGCAAGGCGAAGCCAATGGTGCGCCGGCAAGTTGTAACCCGACATTTAACCACACTCCTGATGCACGTGAGCAAATTTTCAGTAACACTCCGGGAGATGATGGTCATGCATATTCCTGCTCCAATACGGGTGGAGGTACTAAAATGTCCACGCTTATTTGGAACCCTGATGCACCGCTTCCGTTCTATACGGCTGCTTGGACTTACCTTGACCGTGCGGAAGCTGCTGCACGCGGTTGGACTAGTGAAGATTTTGACACTATGTTGACCAATGCCATTACCACTTCCTACGAAAGTCTTTCGAATCATTATGGCGTGGATATTACCGGTAGCACCGTTACCTATGTAAACGCACGTGTCGCCGATGCAAATGATCCCAACTACGGGGGTGGTGATGCAAAACTTCGCGTTGTGGGTGAAGAAAAATGGGTTGCCTACTTCCCCATGGGCTTCCAAGAATGGGCTCAATGGCGTCGTATCGGTTATCCCGAATTGACCCCCCATCCCAATGCCATCAACGCTACGGGTCAAATACCCCGACGTTATACTTATCCTGCTACCGAGCATACCTTTAATCCCGATGGATACAATTCTGGTGTACAGGACTTGACGCCTGCCGAAGACCGTAACGATTCCCGTATCCCTTGGGATCAATAAACCGCGTCCTCATCCTTTTCTATATAAAAAACCGCCCCGAATGGGGCGGTTTTTTTTATGCCCCGGTTTCAGGGAAAACGCCTAACTTTACAGCGCAATTCAAGGATTTGAACCCATGCTGAAAAAAATGTATAACCTGCTGATTTCCACCTCCACCATGGCCGTGTTGTTTGTGGTGTTTGCGCTGGCAATGGCCGTTGCCACTTTGGTGGAGACCAAGTTCGGTACCGAAACCGCCCGCACCTTGATTTACGACAGTTGGTGGTTTGAACTGATTATGCTGCTCGGAGCCGTCAATCTTATCGGAAATATTTTCCGCTACCGGCTTTATCGTAAGGAACATTGGCATTCGTTTATTTTCCATTTGGCCTTTTTGATCATTCTGTTGGGGGCGGCCGTTACGCGTTATATCGGATACGAAGGTCAAGTGCCTATCATCGAAGGAGAAACCGCGCATGAGCTATTGACCGAAAAAAATTACATTTTTATCCGTATCGATGATGGCAAGGAACAAAAAGGGCCATTTTACGAACGTTTCCGGTATAATGCCCTGGGCAGAAACCATTTTAATTTTAAAACCGATTTCCGGGGCACGCCGGTCGAAATACGGTTGTTGCGTTTTATTCCTCATTATCAACGCATGTTTCAGTCCGACCCGGAAGGCGATGAAATCCTTCAAGTGGTGGAATCATCCGACGGGCAACGAAATACGCTGTTGATTCCCGCGGGTGCTACCAAGCCCCTTGGGATTTACCGATTGTCGTATAATTCGCACGAGGGTGATATACAAATTTCCCGCCGGGGCGATAGCTTGTACCTATTGTCCCGTGTTCCGGGAACTTTCCGCGTGATGAAAACCGGCGAAACCGGCCGTGTGCTTCCCGATAGTTTGCAATCTTTCCGTACGGGAGCATTATATACCTTCGGCCAAGTGAATTTTGTGATACCCGAACCCCCCAAGCGGGGGCGGGAAGTTATTGTTTCGGCTGATGCCAATCGGCATCCCTGGAATTATTTGGAATTCCTGGTTCGAAGCGGCGAGTTAACCGATACCGTGGGCGTGGTTGGCGGTCAGTTTTACACCGGTGCGCCTGCTATTTTCCGTTTGGGCGACTTGAATTTTGTGCTGGGCTACGGCCCCAAGAAAATTCCTTTGGGCTTCGGGGTCAAACTGCGCGATTTTCAAATCGATTATTATCCGGGATCGCATAGTCCCAAATCCTTTGCCAGCGAAATCACGGTGGTTGACAAAGACACATCTTTTGATTACCGCATTTTTATGAATCACGTGTTGGACTACAAAGGTTTCCGCTTTTTTCAAGCATCATACAGTGTTACGCCGCAGTACGAACAGACCATCCTTTCGGTTAATCACGACTTTTGGGGCACATGGATTACCTATGTCGGTTATGCGATGCTCTATTTCGGGTTGTTGATGATATTTTTCAATCCGCATTCCCTGTTCAATCGCATAGGAAAGCA
>JALWYR010000110.1:0-913 GCA_027003085.1 Flavobacteriales bacterium | reverse complement strand
TTGATGTTTTCCGTCCAATTGTATGCCCAGCACGGAACCGATACCTTGGTGCCGCAATTGGATATTACGCAGCCCCAAAACACCGGCCGGATTTTGCGTCCCACCATTGTGCCCGATTCGGTGGCCGAACGTTTTTCCCGTTTGGTTATCCAGGACTACGGCGGCCGGATGAAGCCCGTACAAACCTATGCTTCGGAACTACTGCGCAAGCTATCCAAGCACGATGATTTTGTCCTGCCGGGAATCGATACCAAAATTTCCGCCGAACAAGTCCTGTTTTCCATGCTCGTTTCGCCCGAAGTATGGTCTTATGTGCCCATTATTTACTTGGAACGTGGCGACGAAAAAGTGCGTGGCATCATTGGTGTGGCCAAAGGACAAAAATATGCCCGGCTGGTGGACTTTTTTGACGAAAACGGTGATTACAAACTGGCGCCTTATGTTTCCGACGCCTCCAAACACCGCATCAAAAGCAAGTTCGATACCGATGTGGAAAATATCGACAAGCGGGTGAATTTACTCTACGGCACCTTGATGCAAACCCACTTCCGCTTGTTTCCCAAGCCGGCCGACCCGCAGCACCGATGGTATGCGCCGGTCGAAGTGGACAAAGCCGGTTTCAAAGGCCGCGATTCGCTTTTTGTGGCCAAAATCATTCCCATGATGCGCCAAGCCCTGATGGAAAAAAACACGGATTTGCTCCTTACGGCCATTCAGGGTATCGATGATTTCCAGCGCAAATACGGCGCCGACGTCTATCCCGACCCTAAAAAGGTGAAATGGGAAATTTACTACAACAAATACGATGCTTTCCGGAGCATGTTTTGGGAGTTGATGCTTGCTTCATTGATTCTTTTGGTTTTGGCCATTGTACGTATTGTGCGCGACGGGCCGCCGATACGCTGGCTCATCC
>JALWYR010000109.1 GCA_027003085.1 Flavobacteriales bacterium | reverse complement strand
CATCGTAAAATAAACACTAGACCAAGAAAAAAATATGACTATGAAAATCCTGATCATTTATTCACTATGTTTGTAAAACAAAAAGTTGCATTTGGGGGTTGAATCTACCACGCCCTAAAATAAAAAATCCGTCTTGCCCGGATTTGATAATACTTTTATCTTTGCAAATGGCAACACTTTCAACACATCCGGGCGGAATCGTTATCCTCGATTTCGGCTCCCAATACAACCGGCTGATTGCCCGCCGCATTCGTGAAGCGGGCGTTTTTTCCGAAATACTGCCCTACAACACGCCCTACGAACAAATCCTTGAACGTAAACCCGCGGGAATTATCCTCACCGGCGGACCTTCGTCGGTGCTGGCACCGGATGCCGCCCTACCCGACCCGCGCATTTTGCAAGCAGGCATCCCTATCCTGGGCATTTGCTACGGCATGCAATTGCTGGCGCAGCTGCTGGGCGGAAAAGTGGAACGCGGACAGGTGGGCGAATACGGACCGGCCCGTTTTTATCGATCGGGCGAAAATGCCCTGCTGGAAGGAACGCCGCAAAGTTTCCGTGTTTGGATGAGCCATTTCGACCAGGTCAAGCAATTGCCGCCGGGTTTTAGGCCCTTGGGAAAAACCGGTAATGTGTTGGCCGGTTTTTACGACGACCGGCGCCGGATTTACGCCCTGCAATTTCATCCCGAAGTAAGCCATACCGAATACGGCGACCGCATACTGCAAAACTTTGTCCTGAACATTAGCCGGGCCGCCACCGGCTGGACTACCGGCAATATCATCGAACACCAAATCCGTGAAATACGCCGGCGCGTGGGCAACCGGCGCGTGGTGTTGGGCTTGTCGGGCGGTGTGGATTCGTCGGTGGCGGCCGTACTTATCCACAAGGCCATCGGCGACCGGCTGACGGCCATATTTGTGGACACCGGTTTGCTACGCAAAGACGAAGCCCGGCAAGTGCCCGAAACATTCAGGCGCCATTTCCGAATGAACCTGCGCAACGTGGATGCCCGCGACCGGTTTCTGTCGGCCCTTCGCGGCATAGCGGATCCCGAACAAAAACGAAAAATCATCGGACGCGAATTTGTGGAGGTATTTACCGAAGAAGCATCCCGCATTCCCGGGGTGACCTTTTTGGCCCAGGGAACCATTTATCCCGATGTGATAGAATCCCGGCCGTCAGGCGGGCCTTCGGCCACCATCAAATCGCATCACAATGTGGGCGGATTGCCCGAAAAAATGCAATTGGAACTCCTGGAACCTTTGCGCGAATTGTTCAAGGACGAAGTGCGCCGGATGGGGCTGGAATTGGGCATTCCGCATAAGCTGATTATGCGGCATCCGTTTCCCGGGCCGGGTTTGGCCGTGCGTATTCCGGGCGAGGTAACGCCCGAAAAAGTCCGTCTGCTCCAAGAAGCCGACGCCATCCTTTTGGATGCCCTGCACCGGCACGGACTCTACGACCGCATTAGCCAGGCCTTTGCCGTGTTGCTTCCGGTAAAATCGGTGGGCGTGATGGGCGACGAACGCACCTACGGCCACACTTTGGTCATTCGTGCCGTGGAAACCACGGATTTTATGACGGCCCGCGCATCACATTTGCCCTCTGCTTTTTTGGATGAAATATCCACCGAAATCATCAACCGGGTGAGCGGTATCAACCGTGTGCTCTACGACATCACGTCCAAACCGCCCGCCACGATCGAATGGGAATAATAAAACCGACAATAAATGACACATAATCTCCACGGAAAATTGCTCAAAGAAGCCCTTACCTTCGACGACGTTTTGCTCGTTCCTGCCCACTCGGCCGTATTGCCGTCCGAAACCGACCTTTCCGTTCAACTTAGTCCGCGCATCCGGCTCAACTTGCCCATTTTGTCGGCCGCTATGGACACGGTAACCGAATCCCGCATGGCCATTGCCCTGGCCTTGGCCGGCGGCTTGGGCGTGATTCATAAAAACCTCTCGCCGGACGAACAGTCCCGTCAGGTGCAAAAGGTCAAAAACTTCCGGTTCGACGCTTCACAATACCCGCAAGCCGCCACCGACGGGCAAGGCGCATTATTGGTTGCCGCCGCCACCGGTGCGGGAAAGGAAGGGCTGGAACGTGCCGCGCTTTTGGCGGAAGCGGGCGTGGATGTGTTGGTGGTGGATTCGGCCCACGGCCATGCGCAAGGCATTCTGGATAGTGTGCGTGCCGTCAAAGAACGTTATCCGGACATCGACATCATTGCCGGCAATATCGTAACCGCCGAAGGCGCTTTGGCCTTGAAGGAAGCCGGCGCCGATGCGGTCAAGGTGGGCGTGGGCCCCGGGGCCATTTGTACCACCCGTGTGGTGGCCGGCGTGGGTGTTCCACAAATAACGGCGGTCAATGATGTATTTGCGGCCTTGGAAGGTACCGGCACGGGAATCATTGCCGACGGCGGCATCAAATACTCGGGCGATATCACCAAAGCCATTGCTGCCGGCGCCCATGCGGTGATGCTTGGACGCCTGTTGGCCGGCACCGACGAAGCACCCGGAACGCTTATCGTCAGAGACGGGAAAAAATTCAAATCCTACGTAGGTATGGGATCCCTGGCGTCCATGAAACGCGGAAGCAAAGACCGTTACTTCCAATCGGATAATAAGCCGGGAAAACTGGTCCCCGAAGGCATCGAAGCCATTGTGGACTACAAAGGAAGCGTCCGCAACGTGTTGTTTCAACTGGCCGGCGGCTTGCGGTCGGGCATGGGCTACTGCGGAACACCCGATATTGAATCCTTACGCCACAAGGCCCGTTTTGTCCGTATCTCACCGGCCGGACTGAGCGAAAGTCATCCGCACGATGTGCTTATTGCCAAAGATGCGCCCAATTATTGATTTCCGGTTTAATTTTCAAATCCGCAAATAAAACCCATTTAATCACAAGTAAAACCCCATTTAATCAAATGTAGTTTATTAACAAAAAAATACCCGCAAGCATTTGCAGGTCTCCAAAATTTTCACCAATTCAGGTGAATGATTATAACAATTCCCGGAAGAGAATACGGTGTATTTGATACTGACGGCCTTTGTTCATGTGGTTTACAGATACCTGTTAGAAATATTTTCCGGCGTTGCAGAAGGACTAACCCAAAGCTCCCGTCTGAAAAGGTTCATTTTTCGTTTGGTCAATATTGTAGCGAATTTTACCCGCAGCAGAAGAAGGCAGATTATTCATTTGGCCACAAAGAATAAAAAATTGGTCATGCTGCTGAATTCGAGTTAAAAAAACCGCCATATGGGTTACCGGGCTTTCCCGCAATAGCCTCAGCGCAAGTGGGTGTGGGAAGGTGTGTACTAAAAGAAAAAATCAGTCAGAAAAACAATGTTATTCTACCATTTTGCCCACAAAAAATAAACCATCTTCAAGTTCGGTAGTTTTTTTGAACTTGCGGATTTTAGGAGAAAGCGAATCTTGACTTATTTGGAACAATTTTTATATATTTGTTATACAAACTGCGAATTAGTTACATTGGGCGAAAAGGAATTCATCAAATACTTGGATAAGTTCAACAGAGAGAGACTTAGAATGTGAATAGTTGTGTAAAAAGGAAAGGTTTCAGATATTGTTGTTCAATATGAAACTTATTATGACGGAAAATGGCGGGCTGTTGTAAGATATGAATGCGCTCATGGTTTTTTTCACAGAGATGTTTTATATCCGAATGGAGACAAGGAAAAGCAAGTAATCGAATTTGATAATTTGGAAACCGCTTTGGCATATGCGGAACAAGACTTAAAAGATCGATGGGAATTTTACAAAAAAAGATATATTAAAAGATTAAGAAAATGACCAACAAAGAGACTGTAAACAGAAATATCGGTTTGTCGTTCGATTTTATAAGGCAGATTGTCAAGAATCCGGAGATGCTAAAAGAGTTTAAAGAAAAGAAAGTTGTAATAGCATTTCTCCAAAAAGATTATCCCGAAAAAGAACATTCCGGCAAAATTATTGCCGATAAATACATCAAAGTAAAACGTAAATTTGAAATTTTATAAGAGCAAGGCATTTCGATTTATGCATAAATTCGAATTCCCGTTTGCGAAGAAATAAATACTCTTGTATAAGCGCTGAATCTACCTAGTCATTAAGTATCCGGCTACTTTCCTCGCCCGAAATGGAAGTGATGATACATAGTTGAGAATTTTAATACATATGAATTTTTAGGAAAAACTACCGATAACCATTAGAAATTAAAACGAATTTCTTATTGAATGAGAATCATTGAATGGAATTGCCAAGGTGCGTTTAGAAAGAAGTATAGTCGGATACTTTCATTTAATCCCGACATTTTGGTTATTTCCGAATGCGAATCGGAAAACAAACTTAAATTCGGAGTTCTCACTCCTACGCCAAATGATTTTTTGTGGTATGGTGTCAATGAAAATAAAGGCATCGGTATTTTCTCATATTCCGACTATAAATTCGAATTATTGAAAATATTTAATCCGCGCTTCAAATATATTATTCCCATAAAAGTTACCGGTAAAGAAACTTCTTTCCTTCTTTTTGCCATATGGACACAAGAAAACAAACAACGGCCGAATGAAAGATATATCGGACAAATTTGGCTTGCGCTGTCATATTATTCAAACCTACTATCACTTCCGGTTATTTTAACCGGTGATTTCAATTCAAATACCGTTTGGGACAGAAAAAACCGTGTAGGAAATCACTCCGATGTAGTCAATGTTTTGAATAATAACAAGATATATAGTTTGTATCACAGGCAAGAACATATTCAACAGGGATTCGAAATTCATCCAACTTTTTATTTGCACCTAAAATCCGCAAGTTCAAAAAAACTCTACGGAATTCAAATTCAGTAGGTTTTTTTGAAATGGGGGGTTAGGTATAATGATATTTTTATTAATTTTGGCATAACAATTAAGAAAACGATTTATTGAATAGCAATGCAAACCATACCAAATTTTTAATCTTTTTTTGATTGAAGGTTTTCTCATACATATTAGTGTTGGGACTAATGGCCGTATTTTTTTCATGTCACCGGTCATTCAAAGCAAAAAAAACTCCCGATAATAACTCTACAAGAATAAATAAAGACGAAGAGGAACGACTAAAAAAAAGAAAGGAACTCCAACAACAAGAATATGAGAAAAATTTGGTACTTAATGATGTTTTACGCGAAGCTTTACAAATTGCCAACCAAAATATCGAAAAAAATACGTTTTTCAAGAAATATGAAATTATTCCGGCCAACATACCCGTTAAGGTAGAAATAAACCTGGATTTTCATTTTACCGAAACCTATCCGCATTTAATAATCAAAAGATGGACCATCGGAACCATTTATATTGATATTTTTTCGAAAAACGACAATCATTTCAAAAAGGTGATTTCACACGAACAATGGTTGATGACATATAAAAATGATAGTATTCGGGATATAAACGGTGATGGATTAAAAGATTTTGTCGTAAACTGGGAAGGAGCTTCCGGATGTTGCCTTAAAGATTTTAGTGATGTATATCTTTTACGAAAAGATAAAAAAACATTCTCGCCTTATTTTGAGTTTATCAATCCCACTTTTTCTCCCGAAGAAAAAATAATTAGAGGAATTTGCTATGGTCATCCCGGTGAAACGGAAATGTATAAATACAAATGGAATGGTGAAAAAGTAGACACCTTGGAATATGTGTCATACGAAAGATATGAAAACGAAAAAACCGGAAGAATTTTGATAACCACAGACTTACCCTATAAAAATCAATCCAAAATTATAAAAATCCTGAATTATGTTCCGGATGAGTATGAAACAATCAATGATTATGATTGGTTCACAGGAGATTATTTAAAGAAATTAAATATCTCAAATAACTAAAAGATACGCATTGAATTATCCCGCGCCAGGGATGGAAGCGGTTATGCGGCGAAGGGGCGGACGGGGGCGTCGCTTCAAGCATAAAATAACCAACCAAGTTTTGTTCTTTTTGCCGATAACGGCATTGACCATCCTTGCCATAGCTACGGCTATGCCTTCGGAT